>JBBSDR010000007.1:0-17907 GCA_038240465.1 Gemmatales bacterium | reverse complement strand
TCCACCTTGCGTATGTAGGGAAAGACTCACCCCCGTATGTTGGGAAAGACTCACCCCCGTATGTAGGGAAAGACTCACCCCCCCCCGATGTAGGCATTGACTCACACGCTGTTGATGCAAACTCTTACAGAATAGCACTTTACGCCATTAAAAAGACGTAATAGGATATAAGAGGATTACTCTGAAGAGGATGGATAGAAGAGGCTTGCTAACCCGTCCGCTTCGCTGCCGGGCGAGCAAGCGTTCGCTTACGCTCCCGAAGACCTACGGGTGTCCATGCCACCGGGCAGAGGGTGGAATGCAACTCCCGCGAAGCGGCCATGCAAGCTCCATGAGGTCCGGGGGCAGAATGGACTACAACTTCCCGCGAAGCGGCCATGCAAGCTCCATGAGGTCCGGGGGCAGAATGGACTACAACTTCCCGCGAAGCGGCCATGCGGTCCTACACCTGTCCGGGCAGATGTGGAGTACAACTTCCCGCGAAGCGGCCATGCCGTCCAATACATCTCGGGCAGAATGGAATAGTACACCCCCGCGAAGCGGCCATGCCGTCCAATACATCTCGGGCAGAATGGAATAGTACACCCCCGCGAAGCGGCCATGCCGTCCTACACCTGTTCGGGCAGATGTGGAGTACAACTACCCGCGAAGCGGCCATGCCGTCCTACACCTGTCCGGGCAGATGGGAATAGTAAACGCCCCGCGAAGCGGCACCGGGTTCGCGTTAGCCCTCAGCCCCTCGGCGAGTGAGAGTCCTATTGCACTCGCCCCCGCCCCGTTCTTGTTTCCAGAACGCATGTTTGCTCAAACGCTGTCTTGTCTACTACAGACAATCCGGCAATGGGGACCAGAGTTGGGCCTCGTTGGAACTTTGGCCGGCGGGTGGCTTGAGGCCATGACGGGTTCAAGGCGGGTTTGAGGTGGAGTTGTCGGATAGTCTGTAGTAGACATGCATGAGGATGACGGCAGATTCTGACTCCACTAGCGGCCTGTTCGTTCGTCAACGCCAAACTATCCGACAGCCCCCGTTCTTGTTTCCAGAACGTGTTTGCGAACTGTTTGAGCAAACAAGAAACAACACGAAAAATGTGTCAATGTCGCTGTACGAAGTTAATTTCGGGCGTATACTAATAGCAGAGGGAAAAAGTCAACTACTAGTGACTCCCACGCACGCCCAACACATACGATCCCCCGGCATTGCTTTCTAGTAGGAGCAATTCCGGGGGATCTCCATTCAAGGGGTGCGAAATGAAGGTAGAGATTCGTGGGATGGATGCGGTGATTGACGCTGCCTGTCGGGGCGACAACGAGAAACTCAAGCCCGTCCGTATCGCCCTCGCCCTGCTGCCCGATGTCAGCACCACCGACGCCATGAGGCTGCTGGAGGGCTACTGCGTCCTGAACGACGACGAAGTCTATGACGCCGTGATGTCGCAGGACTGGGACGGGCTGTGGCCCACCGTCACCTCGTCGGGCCATATCGTCGGAGTCACCGAGGCCGGCGGCAACGCGCATATCAAGGTTGACGAGGACGGCGACGAGTACATGGAGGACGCGGACGCGGATTACGACAACCCCGACTGGCGCATCTGATGAGGCACGACACGGTACCCCGGTATCAGGCGTGGTATCGGGGTGCCACCATTTGAGGGGTGCGAAACCACATGACCAAGCTCGACACAGACCTCGTCGCCCGAATCGCCTGCTACATCTACCGCGAGTCAATCGTGTCCGGCGAGGATCTACACGCCGAGTTCTCGTCGCCCAAATGGTGCAAGATCTACACACACCATCCTCACGGCGGCAGGACGATCTATCGATTCATCGCCCTACAGGACGGCACCACCAAGGCACACGGCGACATCAAGGCCGGTCACGTCCACAGGGCCAAAGGATGGGCGACACCCCACAAGCTGGTAGACGACACCGTGTGGCACCCCGGCTACGACCCCGAGGCCAACCCGGACGCCCTTCCAATCGACACCGCGAAGCCAAAGCCCAATCCGAGGCACCTGCTGGCGTCCACCATCGTCAACGAGATAGTCGCCAAACTAGGCATCCCCAAGGCACGGCTTCACGCCAGATGGGACGGGGGCGATTGTCTACAAGTCACGGTCACCGACGCAAAGCCCGGCGAGACGGACGACGTACTAGACTACCTCAACGCCCACAAGGCCCGGATCGGTATCCCCACTCGCAATAGCAGCGATTGCGCCGCCGCCTGGGTAATGGCCGATGGCGAACACGACCCGGACCTACTCGACACCCACGATGCAATCGACCTACTCGACAGAATGAGTCGTCGCCCGTGAGAGGTGGCCTCGTCTGGAAACAAGAAAGGAGATGATGGCATGAATTGGTCACACTCAGCGGATGGCTGGACGATTGTTCCTAATGATGGCTACCCCTACGACTGGACTATCTACTTCCCTCCCGGTCGGCTTGAGGCTTGGCGTCAAGGCAAAGACTATGATTCGGGCTATCGTGCCTATCTCGATTGTCTGGCCGCATTCGGCCTCAAGCCCAGCTATGCGACGTGGGAGGAAGCACGGGCCGACGTGGAGAAACTCGTTGCCGCTGAACGCGAAGAAGAACATGGGCGACAACTAGCAATCTTCATCCTCGATGAGATGCAAGGGTAGCGCAACCTCTGATTCTTGAAACAAGGATCAAGTCTTGATGACGAAGGGCAAGGCAAGCCAAGGTTGCATGTTGGCGTGTCCCGCACCGATGCCCGCCACGCCCACACCGCCTGTCGCCCCTGCGGCCAATGAGCAGTCCTATTGCACTCGCCCCCGCCCGCCCGTTCTGGAAACAAGAATACCAGACTGCCAAAAGTAGTCGAACGCACGAATGGCACCCTGGACGATCCTAGAGGGCGAAAGACGTTGGACACGTTGTAAAGACGTGTTGGCCGCGTCGTGCATAACTACACAGTATGCAAGACTTCATCGACCCCTGCGACGTATCGGGTGCCGTCCAGAAGACGAACAATATCCCCTCTCCGTGGCCATCGGCATCGATGCACGGGCGTAGTACCCCTCCGTCAGGGAGCGACCTCGCCACGCGGCCATCTGGGAGCGGGCGGCACGGGCTTCCCATCGAGGCCGACCTCAATATCCTGCCCCACGACCTCGACGCCCGAATCCTTGCCATCACATCCAAGGCTCGATGATTCGGGAACCAAGGATCATCCTCGACCTCTGCGGCGGCACGGCGGCGTGGAGCCGGCCCTACCGTGACGAGGGCTATGAGGTGAAGCTCGTCACCCTGCCCGATGACGTGAGGCTCTGCCGCCATCCGGGCATCGTCCACGGCATCCTCGCCGCCCCTCCATGCACCGCGTTCAGTTGCGCCGGCAATCGGTGGCCGCCTACACCAAGCGGACCCTCCTCTGGGGCCAGTTCGCCAAGCCCGTCAAGACGCCCGTCCAGCCTCTGGGATCGATCACCAGCAAGCCCGGCTGCAAGAGCAGCACGTCGAAGGTTCGGCGGGCCATCACGCCGCCCGGATTCGCGGCGGCCCTTCCCAGCAACGAGTTGCGGCTAATAATCCGCAGGGCTGATAGGGCATCGGCAACCGAGGGGGCCGCGCAACATTCTTGATAATGTCGAATTCGGCTCGGAGTCGCCCGTCGCCAAAGTACCTGTCCTGCCTGCCTCGGCTTCCTCAACATGTGTTTCATTTTCGGCCCCATCTTGATTTCTCTCGCCAAGGCAAGGGCTGAAAAACTCCTGAGAACCTTCTCCCGCAAAAAATCGCCGGCCAGCTTCGGAGCGGCCCGTCAGGGACGCGGCAGTTCCTGTTGAAGGTCGCCGCTACCCGACGACCTCCCGCTTTCGTCAGCGTGTCTTTACAATTGGCCTGATCCTTCAGGAACAGCCGGCTCGCCCCGGCCAGGGCCGAAAGTGCCTGAACCGTCCAGACCGAGCCGGTCGGCTTCCCTGCGGCCAGCCCGAGAAGCTTGCCGTCAACCGCCAGCAGGAGGATGCGCCTCACAAGGGACGAGATCCCAGAGCAACTGCGCCAGCAGGCCGATGCTGACGCTCGGCTTGGGGATGACGTGGACGGCACCCGTGTCGCGAAGCCCTTCCTCCGCGTACCGTCCGGTGTGGCCACTCCTGAAACAGCACCTGACCTGGGCGTTGGTCTGCTGGAGGGCGGCGAGCATGGCAGGGCCGTCCATGCCGGGCATCTGCACGTCCAGAGGCACAACGTCGATGGAATTGTTGTGCCGCCCGTGCAGTTCGACAGCCGCTTGCCCGCCTTCAGCCGCCAGCACGTTCCCCCCGTGATGCCGCAAGACCGCATCCAGCAGTCTGCGCACACCGCACTCATCATCCACTACAAGCACGGCGGAACGGCTGTCACCGCCCGATTCGCCAGCGGCAGGCACGCTCACCACCGAGCTTCGTCCGTCCGCCACCCAAAAGGAACTGTTCGTCGCCGACTCTGGAGCATGACGCCCCGGATGAATGTCAACGTCGCGCGGTCGTCGGCGGCAATCGCCACAGCCGGACGGTGCCGTCTTCGGACGCCGTCGCGGCGGTGCTGCTGTCCTCGCTCACGGCAAGGCCCGTGACGGTCCTGGCGTGGCCTTGGAACTCGGCCAGTTCGGCTTGGTTTTCGACGGACCACAGACGCAGCACGCGATCCTCGCCGACCGACAAGGCCCGCCGGGAGTCCCGTAGGAGGGCCGTGATCGTCAGGGTCACCTTCGGACTCTCGAAAGAGCCGGCAAGGACGAGGCCCGGCCCCTTGCCTTCTTGCACGAACGCGCGGACTGCCGACGACTGCGTGATCAAGACCAAGTCCCGCACCGAGGACATGGTGACCGACCGCACGTCGTTGAACAGTTCCAGATTCTTGCCCTGCCCTCGCGGCGATGCCGTCACGCAGTCGTTGACCGGGACCAACAGCCAGGAGCGGCTGGCCACCCTTCGATCCGCACCGAGGCCGAAGGCGGCGATGACGTGGCCGTCACGATGGACGGACAGGTACAGCACCTTGTCGCCGGGAGTTCGGGCGGTGGTCAGCGGCTGCGTGCCTGACATTTCCCAGACCTCGATGCGATCCTTGCTGGCCCATGCCCCGAACCGGCCATCGTGCGAGATGGCCACAGCCTGCACCGGCGTGTCGAGCGCGGGGAACGTCCTCGACAGCATGGGTACTCTGGGACGTGGGGCAAGGGCGGACACAGAAGGCCATGCCCCGCCGGACGCGAGGCCCACCAGCCCGGCGTGATTCATCGCAAGGTCATGTCGATGCCGTGGTGGCAATGCCCAGCACTGGACGACCCCCTTGGACGTGCCGGCGACGATGGACCGCCCGCCGGGGCCGAAAGCCACCGACGTGACGGGGCCGTCAAGATCGAGGACGACGGGACCGGCGTCACCGGCATCGAGGAACGGCTCGTCCCCCTCGACCGCCGGCCACAGCCGAATCGTGCCGTCGTCACCGCCGCTGGCGACGAGCTTCCCATCGGAGGTGAGGGCCACGCAGTGGACGACGCCCTTGTGGCCGCGAAGGACGCGGGAAGCGTCATCGCGGGCCGGCAGCGTAGGCTTCTCGTCAGTCGGCTCGGCGTGTTGGCCGGTCGGCGGCGTTCTTGTTTCCAGATCGTCTGGCCGGTGCCGTCCCCAGGCCCAGAGCAGCAAGCCGCAGGCCAGGAGCATGCCCCCGGCGAGTCCGGCTCCCAGCCACCGGCCCCGACGACGCGGCTGCGAGTCGATCAGGGCTTTCTCCAGAGCCTCGGCCAGTTCTCGACCGCTGGCGAACCGCTGCTCGGGCCGCTTTTCCAGGCACTTCCGACACACGTCCGCCACCGGCCCCGGCACGCCGACCAAAGAGGCCGGGGTCTGATCGCGGACCTGTTCCCGCAGGAGGACGGGGTTGTCGTCGGAGAACGGCAGCCGCCCCGCGAGCATCTCGTACAGGATCACGCCCAGGCTCCAGAGGTCCGCGCGACCGTCGAGGGGCTGGCCGTCCAGTTGTTCCGGTGCGGCGTAGGCGAGCGTCCCGAGCCGGTCGCTGCCCTCTGACAATTCCTCCTGCGACCTCGCGATTCCGAAGTCGCCGACGTGAGGCCGGTCGGCGGCGTCGAGGAAGATGTTGGCGGGCTTGAGGTCGCGGTGGACGACGCCTTCGCGGTGGGCGTAGTCGATGACGCGGGCGACGTGGGCGAGGATCTTCCCCGTCTCCATCAAGGTCGGCTTGGCCCGCCGCAACCTCTCGGCCAGGGTGACGCCCTCGATCAGCTCGGAGACAATAAAGTAAGCCGCACCCTCCTTGACGACATCGTGGACTACGACGATGCTTGGGTGCTTCAGCCGGGCCACGCGGCGGGCCTCGGCCAGGACACCTTCGATCTGGTCGGGCCGTATGGCCCTGCTCGGCCTGGGGACTTTGACGGCGACGTGGCGGTGCAGTCGGAGGTCGTATGCCCTCCAGACCTGGGCGTAGCCGCCCGAGCCGATCAACTGCTCAAGGGCGTAACGCCCTGCGAGAGTGCGCTGCGAGGTCGGCGGTGCCGGTGCCTGTCTCCGCATCCACCCCGACCCCTCCAGCAGGCGGATGCGTTCACGGAGGGCGTCGAGCAACTCGGGAGTGCTGCCGCACAATTCCTCAGCCGTCACGGGCCGTCCACGCTCGCGGGCTTCTTCCCACGTCATCAGCATGTCAGCCAACCTGTCATCGTCCGTCATCGGGGCCGTCACCTTTCTCGATGGCTGCTTGAAGGCGGATGCGTGCCGCCTGCCACCTCCGCTTCACGGTCCTGAGCGAGCAGCCCAGCACCTGGGCCGCTTCCTCCTGGCTCAGGTCGCTGATGAAGAGCAGATCGACAACCTCCTTCTCGTCCGCCGGCATCGACTCCACCAGAGCGTGGAAGCGGTCCCAGGCGACAGGCACCTCGCGTTCGTCGGCGGCGTCGAGGAGCGGCCCGCCTCGGTCGTCGGCGGCATGGCCTGCGCCGTCCGTGTGGTGGTTGGCCCCCTCGCCTTCAGGCCCGAAGAAGCTGCGTTGGAGGTCGAGAAGCTCTCGCCGAATTTGCAACCCGGCCAGGGCGAAGAAGTCCTTGACGGTGGCCGGCGACACCTCCTTCAAGCAGCGGTGGAGCCTGAGCATCGCCTGTTGCAACACGTCGTCCGTCTCGGCCCAGCGGCGAAGGGCCGGGAAGCCTCGCAGCCGCGTCCTGGCCAGCCGGCGCAGCCGCTCGCAGGCACGGAGCAGCAGTTCGTCGTAGGCGTCCGGCTGACGCACGCTGGCGTCATCGAGAAGCCGCTGCAAAGTCGAGTCGCCTGCGTGCATGGGTTTCCGTGCCGGGGTGTTCATGGGGACAGACGGCCCGCACGCCGTCGTGTTCGTTCGATTCTACGGCCCTCCCCGACCGCAGCCAGCAGGCCGACACACCGCCTCCACGTCCTGACTTCTCTGGTAAGCGAGAGCGGCTTCGACAGGAGGGTCACTTATTCTGGGAAGACGTGGCCCTTTTGAAACTGCCCCTCTCGCTTGTCAAGGAGCGGCCCGGAGTTCGTGGTCGCCGCCCTGGTCGAGGAGAGCGTCATGGCCGAGTGGTACATCGTGCGCGACGAGCAGAGGTACGGGCCGTACACGGCTGCCCAGTTGAAGCAGTACGCCGGCACGGGCCACCTCCTGCCCATCGATCTCGTCATCAAGGACGGCATGAAGTCGGCGGTGCCTGCCAGCAGGGTGAACGGGCTGTTCTTGGTGGCCCCGGCCCCGGCGGCAACGCCCCCGGTCCCCGTCGCCGCCCAGCCGGACGAAGAAGAGGACCGCCCCGTCCGCCGCAGGCGAGCGGCTGCCCCGAACCGTCTGCCGCTCATCCTCGGGGCTGCCGGACTCGGCTGCTTGGTGCTGGTCGTGGCCGTCGCATTTGTCTTCATGGGCGGCAAGAAGGGCAGCCCCTCCGGGACATCCGTGCCGTTCCTGAGCGGCGACAGTCGATCTTTCGCCGAGAAGGCGTTCGCCGCGACGGGTGCCAAGAAGTCGAGCGACTTCAAGCCGATGCCCGCCGGCAGCCGCGAGGACTTTCTGGACGCCATCGACGTGATGAGCGAGAGGCTGGCTCGTTCCCCCGTCCGACCGGGAGCCAAGAGCAAATGCTTCTTCCCGGCTCCTGGCTGTGAAGCCGAGCAGTGGCACAAGGTCTTCGGCAAGCCCGAGCGTCTGCCGGACGGGCGGGAGAGGATCGGTCGGGTCGAGAACACGTTCCACCGCTGGCGGCACCAATGCAAGGACGGCTCGATTACTCTGGCCGGCAAGCTGTGGGAAGGCGGCGGGAAGACGTACTACAACCCGAATACCATCATCATTGACTGAAGCGAGCTTCTGACATGGAGAACTGCTCATGACCATCCTGATGACCGTGGCGACGACCGCCGCCCGCCACCTCGTCTGCGGCATCTGCAAGACCACGGGCGTCGTCTCCGAAGAAGCCGCCGAGCGTGCGTTCCAGTCCGTCGTCGCGCACTTCAGCGACCACAGCCAGAAGTTGCCGAGGGCCGTCGCCGCCGCGAACGACCGGGCCTGGAAGACGCTGGAGATCGCTCTGGGCGGCGAGAGGTTCTACGGCTGGCTCACCAGCGCGACGGACAAGTCGCTGGCCAACGACATCCGCCGGCACCTCGATGCCCTCTCGCCGGCGCATCTGCCGGGCGACAGGGCCGAGTTCCAGAAGGCTTGCCTGAAGGATCTGCGGGAGGCTCGCAGGCGAGGGTTGCTCGGCCAGGGCGGGCTGGCCCCGCAGTCCCTGCGGCAGCAGGCCGGCGACCTCGCCCGATTCGCAGATCCCCGCTCCCTGGCGGACGCGCAACGACAAGCCGCAGGGGCGGTGGCGGGCATCCTGATCGCGGAGGGCTTCGCCAGCCTGGGCTGCTTCCTCGGACTGCCGACGCCGCACGGCTCCCTGCTGCTCGTCGCGTTCGACTGGTACTTCACTGACGCCGTGGCCAAGGACGCGGAGTTGTCCAACAAGCTCGTCCTGGCCAAGCTGGACCGCATCACCGACGCCGGCATGGGGAAGGTCGCCGGACTGTTGGACAGCCGGTTCGATGAGATCGATGCCGTGCTTGCCGGCATCTCCGAAGCCGTCATCGAGACTCGGGAACGCGCCAAACGGATCGAAGACAAGATCGACCGGATGATGCACTTGCTCGCGGCCAAGGGTGTCAGGGACGGCACCGTCCGCCTGACGGACGGAATCGCCCTGCAAGGGCAGGAGGACGAGAAACTGCTGGCCGCGTTCGACCTCGAAGTCCGCGCGATCCCCGAGGCCGAGCGGCAGCGGCCCGACCTCGTCCTCATCAACGCCCGGATGGCTTCCGCGAAGGGCCGGCACGATCAGGCCATCTCCGACTACCACCGTGTTGCCGAGGCCACTTCCGACCAGCGGGTGCGGGCCGAAGCTCGCTACGGTGCCTACCGCGCGACCCTGGAGCGTGCCTCGCGGTCGAAGAAGCCGGAAGACTGGACCGCCGCCCTGGCCGAACTGACCGAAGCCGCCAAGCTCGACCCGCACCGCTACGCCCCGTTCGACCTGGGCAAGTACCAGCCGATGAAGATCCTCGGCGTCGGCGGGTTCGGCGTCACGTTCCTGTGCCGGCACCGCGTCGGCGAAGGCCGCGTCGTCATCAAGACCCTGCTGGAAGAGCAGTCTGACGAGCAGCAACGTCAACGGGTGCTTACCGAGGGGAGGGTGCTGATGAAGTTCAACCACCCGAACGTCGTCCGCATTTTCGACATCGACTTCGCGGCACGGCCCGAGCAGCGGCCCTACTTCGTCATGGAATACTGCGGCGACGGCTTCACCGATCTGGAGCAGTACGTCGCCAAGCACGGCACGCTGAAGCCCGCCGAACTGCGGACGGTGGCCGGCAAGGTGGCTGAGGGGCTGAAGGCCGCTCACGCGGCTGGCGTCCTTCACCGCGACATCAAGCCGGCGAACATCCTTGTGAAGAGGGAGACGAGGCCGGAAGGGGCCGTCTGGCACGTCAAGCTGATCGACTTCGGGCTGGCCTTGCGGAACGACCTCTTGCAGGCCGGGCAGCAGGGAAGCACGTCGAAGCAGGGCCGCAGCATCCTGGCTGGGGAGATCGCCGGCACCCTGGCCTACGCCCCGCCCGAGCAGATGGACTCGGAGCGGCAAGGCGAAGTGGTCGAGGTGTCCGACATCTACAGCCTCGGCAAGACTTGCTACTACGCCCTGTTCAAGACCCCGACCCCGGACGACCACCAAAAGGAGAAACTACCACAAGAGTGGCGGACGCTGCTGGGCCGCTGCACCGCCCAGGAGGATATCAGTAAGCGGCCCAAGAGTGCCGATGAGTTCATCAAGGCGTTGAAGGAGAACGAGGAAGGCCATCGTGAGCCGGCGAGCAATGAGGTGATGCTGAAGGCTGCCGGCGCGAGTCTGTTGCCCGGCCTGGGCCACATCCTCATCGGGCAGCCGATCAAGGGCGGCATCTTTCTGGCGGTCGGTCTGCTGTTCCTGCTCGGCTGGTGGTGGTATTTGGGCCTGATCCTCGCCGCATTGATAGTCCTGGGCGGTGGGCCGGTGCTGGGCATCGCCGCCATCGCCGCCCTGAGCGGTGGCATCCAGGCAGCGATGGACTCGAAGGCCCGGCGGGTCGTCCTGGGCCTGACGTGTCTGGCTTTGCCGTTCGTCCTGCTGCCGGCAGTCGTGGAATGTCCCTGGCCTACGCACTTCCTGGCGTGGGTGCTGGTGACCGGAGCCGATGCGGTGTTGACGGTCTGGATGTTCGGCGGCAAACGGACTGTCGGCACAGGCGAGAGCGGCGATCCGGCACTACGAGGAACGGAAGCAACCTACCTGATCGGGAAATCGCAGATCGGCCCGGTGCCATCGGAAACCCTCGCCGACCTCGCCGGCCAGGGCGTGATCAATGACGAGACGTACATCTGGATCAAGGGAGGCGTGATCGGCAAGGACTGGGTTCGCTTCAAGACGTTGAAAGACAAACTGCCTCGCCGGGAGAAGTCAACCGACGCGATGCCCGGTTGGACCCTGTTCGGGGAGCAGATGACGCAGCTTGAACCAAAACGGTCGGCTCTGGGCGGGGTGGGATGCTTGGCTTGCGTCGTGTTGAGCCTGTTCATAAGCGGCTGGTTGTTCGGCGCATCGTCCAGCATGCGTCAGCAGATCGTCGGCACCTGGGAGTTGCGCGACGGTGACACGGTCGAGTTCACGCGGGAAGGGGCGGCACTCCATCGCGGCAGACACGGCACCACCGATCAGGGGCGTTACAAGCTCACGGGATCGCGCACGCTGGAGGTCATCACCAGCAGCGGCTTCATGAGCAAGCACACCGACCGCTACACGGTGGAGTTCTCCTCGCCCGACGAGATGGTGCTGGTCGCCCAGGAGCGGGGCATCTTCGACGGCAACGACCGTGGTAGCTTCCCGACCATCGCCGGCAAGCTGGCACGGGCGGACGCCAAGCCGGCGACCACCGTCGAGCCGGACGCCCGGCTGCTGGGGCGGTGGGTCAAGGCCGATTCGAGGACGGACGCCGGCGAGGAGGAGAGCATCGTGGTCACGGCCCAGACGCTGTTGTACGCCAAGCCCAAGGTCCGCATGTTCGGCCTGGATCAGCACTCCACACCGTTGTCCTGGGCGACGAGTACCAAGGCGAAGCTGGCGAAGGGTAACGGCTCGATCCAGATCGAGGTCGTGTCCGACAAGGAGATCGTCGTCTCGTTCCAGGGCCGCAGCCTCGACTTCGACAAGGTCACCGGGCGTTACCGCCGGGCCAGGGAGTAACCTGGGTTCGTGGGAAGCCCGGATCGGAGGGGATACGGCAACGGAACGTGATCGGGACCGATGTCGCCCCCGCCGCGACCATCACACGCAACCCTCACGACCGCGCCGCCTCGTACTCCTTCTTGGTGCGGAAGAAGCTGGCCCGGCTCTTCCCCGTCATTTCACGCCAGACCTCCTCTTGGAGCTTGACCGACGACGGTTGCTTCTCGACCGCGACGGCCATGCAGCGGTGGTCATGGGCCTTGCTGTCGAGCGGGCGAAGCCCCGCTTCGGCGGTCTGGCCGACGTTGTCGAGTTGGGTTCGGACGAGTTCCCTCCAGTCGGCGGTGCCGCCGCTCTGGAGGGCGTACTCCACCTTCGTCAGGGCCGACTGGTAGAGCCGGACGGAGATCTGCCTCTCGCCGCCCACGCGGGCGATGTAGTCCACGACCTCCGCACACGTCGCCGGCGACAGGGCGTTGTGGCCCTTGCGGGCGAGCGACCGCAGAAGCTCGATGACCTCCTCGTTCGTCGCGGCCAGCGTGAAAACGTCCACGCGGCTGAGGACCGCCTTGAAGGCTTCGTTCCTTGCGGGGATGACGTTCGCCGTGCAGATCACGCGGGAATCGAACGGGAAGCTGCCCGGCACGCCCTGAAGTTGCGTCGAGGTGTACGTCACGACGCGGCCATCTGCGGTCCCCCACAACGCGCTCCGCAAGAGGCCGAGGATCGGCAGCGACGTGTACATCGCGTCCGCGTCGTCCAGCCACAGCACGGCGTCTTGGCGGTTGTGAAACATGGCCATGTATAGGCCCAGCGGGGTGCAGTGGCTGTTCAACATCACGGGGACGACGCCCTCGTCCGCCAACGTCTCGGAGATCACTTTCGACTTGCCCAGACCGCCGGGGCCGACCGCGAAGAGGCCGTTGCTCATCTTCCGGGCCACCATTCGGACCATGTGGGCCAACGTGGCCTGACGCTCTTCCAACGCGGTCTGCGGCACCGGCTCGGGGGCCGGTGCAGGGGCGATGATCGCCTTCTTCGCCTTCATCTCCAACCCTCCGCTGTGGTGTCAGCAACCACCCCAAGTCTCATGCGACTTGGGACCGTCGTCGCAGTCTCATGCGACTCGAAGCCCGCCCGCGAGACTCAGCCCGACGCCCCGAGGTAGCCGGTCACGACTTCGCCGGTGGTGGCCAACTCCACTCCGACCGGGGCGACGTTGACAACGTCCTCGACCGTTTGTAGGTCTTGAAGCTCCCCGTCACGCACGGGGTTCTCGATGACGCTCCCGATGAGCAGGCGGACCTCCCGCTGGAGCCGCTGCCGGTGGGCCTCGTCCGCGATTACGCGAGTGCGGGCGAGGCGGCAGAGGCCGGACCCCTCCCCGCCGTGCCACTCGGACGCGGCCAGCACCGCACGCACGCCCTGCTCGCGGGTGAACGCCGGCGGGACGCGCAAGCACTGCCACGCCCGGTTACGGGCCAGCCACGCCAGGATCTCCTCGGCGTCACGCCCGCCGTACAGCCGGAACAATGGCGTCCGCACGCCCCGTTCGCGGGTGAAGTCAGGCACCGGCGACGGTCCAGCGAGGTAGAGCCGTAACTGACCGCCGACCACCTCGTACCCGCAGATCGTCGGCATGACCGCCCAGAGATCCATGACCGCCCCCGTCCCTTGCTCGCGTCGTGAAGCCACCTCCTGGGTACACGCACTAAACCGGGGACGCCTCGGGAAGCGTGCGAGGATTTCGCAGGGGGTGGAAAAGAACGGGAGAGCCGCGAACGTGGCCATCCACTCGGCCCGAAGGCCGCGAAGTGCTTCACCCCAACCCAATATCACGAACCGAGCAAATCTTTACAACTAGGCATCGCGCCGTTCATGTCACCACACGTCGCGAGTCCCGATCATATTTTGAAGGCGTCACTATCCCCACATCTTGCCAACCGCGCACAACCGGAATTGCCACATCACACATGTGATTTTGATCCCGCTCGACTATTTTGCCCGTCAAGTTTACAGTCAGCAGAAAGTTGCCTAGCGTGATGATAGTGGCATCGACATCATCACAAGTGGGTGGACCATGATTCCTGACCTGAAGAGCCGCGAGGTGCATTCTGGGGTGGCCTCTACACCCTCTACGACCTCTACGCACGACCCGGCTGTAGAGGCTGTAGAGGGCGTAGAGGTCGCCCCCAAGAAGAGCAAGTACGAGTGGAAGAAGCAGGCCAGCCACGACCGCACGTTTCGGGAGGTCGGGAGCCTGTTGGCTTCTCTGGTCCCGCAGATCTACCGGCACCCGGACGGCGGGCTGCTGGTGGTCGAGGACGACCTCCCGCGCCGCATTTCGTCCGCCAAGGAACTGGCCCCGTTCCTGATCGACCACATCCGCATCTTCGTGAGGAAGAAGGGCGAGATCCACGGCGAAAGGCCGAGCAACTCGATTCTCAGCGACATGCTCATGTCTCAGAACTTCCTCGGGAATTTCAAGGCGGTGAACGAGGTGGCGACCACGCCCGTCGTGCTGCCCGACCGGACGCTTTCACGACCGGGGTACAACCAGGGGGGCATTCTGCACCTGGGGCCGGCGGTGGCCCCCGCCGGCGACATGGCCGCGATGTCGAGGTTCCTCGACGTGATGGCGTGGCAGAGCGATGCCGACCGCACCAACGCCGTCGCAGCGGCCCTGACCGTGCCGTTCCGCCTGCACTTCCCCGGCGGCAAGCCGCTTGTCCTGCTGACCGCCACCAAGTCGCACGCCGGGAAGACCACGCTCGGCGATTACATCCAGGGCGGGGTCGCGAAGGCGGACATCCTGTACGAGAACATCGACTGGCCGATGCAGCGGAGCCTCCAAGACCAACTGCGGTCCCAGCCGGAAACCGGCGTCATCAGCTTCGACAACGTCCGCAAGGACAGTGCGGGTCCGGCGAAGATCATCCGCAGCGCGTTTCTGGAGAGCTTCGTCACCAGCGACAAGATCGCCTTGAGTTCGGCGGCGTCGAAGACGCCCGTCCGAATGTCCAACAAGTTCGTGGTGATCCTGAACACGAACGAGGGAGCCTTGTCCATCGACCTCTTGAACCGCTCCCTGCCGATCCGTCTGGCCCCCACCGGGGGTGTGACCGAACTGCTCGCCAAGTCGCCCATCGGCAACCCGCGAGACTTCCTGCGCAACAACCGCCGCCGGATCGAGGCCGAACTGTGGGGGATGATCGAGCGGTGGCGGCGGGCGGGCAGCCCCCTGGACGAGGGGGTGCGGTCTTATCCCATGAGCGAATGGGCTGCGACCATCGGCGGCATCCTCATGTTCAACGGCTTCAAAGATTTCCTCGCCAACTACGGGGCGACGAGGACGACGGCGGACCCCCTCCGTGAAGCCCTCGGCGTCCTGGCCTTCGCCGCCGGGGACGTGTTCCGGCGGGCGGGCGACCTCGCCGAGATCGTGAAGGCTCAGGGACTCCGCAAAGCCCTGCTGCCCGGAGCCGAGCCGTCGAACGAGCCGGCATGCGAGCGGGCGATGGGAAAAACGCTCTCCCCCTACGTCGGCGAAACGTTCACAGCGACCATCGCCGCCGAGGTCATCGTCTACCGGCTCAAGAAACAGCAGGGCCGGTTTGGAGGGCAGTCTCCGCACTTTAGGTACGCCTTCGAGGAGGTCAGCCGAGTACCCGTCACCGACGACGCCTCGGGCGGACTCGTACTCGAAGATCCATCCGGCAAGAGCAGCGACGACCGCGACCTGAGTGACGACGCTGATCTGAGCGAATACGAACCGGAGGTGCTGGCGACATGATCGAGCGATTCATCGGCAAGGTGTTCCACAGCGATGCCCTACTCCTCCTGCGGGCGTTACCGTCCGCTTCCATCGACGCCGTGATCACCGACGCCATGTACGGCACCTCGAAGAAATTCGAGTACGACTGGGGAGTCGATCCGGCCAAAGGCAACGCCGCGAAGCACTGGCGTTACCACGAACCGATCTACCGCGAGTGCCTGCGGGTCTTGCGGCCCGAGGGTGTCCTGGCGTGGGGCCAGGGCGGAAAGTTCGTCCGGCACTTTCGCGGGTGGTTCGGAGATCATCGGGTGTGGACGTTGACGCGGTTTTCCGACGCGGCCCTGCTCGCCATCGGCAACATCTGGGTGGTGCAGACTCGCGAGCAACGTCCCGTAGAGTTCCCGAACCGGGACTCGTTGGTGATGTGCGACAGGGCGAGGTATCTCCCGCTCAGGAAGCTTCACCCGTGTCCGAAGCCGGTCGAGGAACTGGAGTTCATGATCTCGTCGCTGACGAAGCCCGGCCAGATCGTTCTGGACTGTTTCGCAGGGGCCGGGAGTACCCTGGCAGCCGCCGCGTCTCTGGACCGGAGGTGGATCGGATGCGACCTGAGCAAGAGGTACTGCAAGATCACGATGAAGCGAATGGCAGATCGCCAGACGGCCTCGGCCCTGTCTGGAAGCGGCGGATGAAGCGGCGCAGGCTCAAAGACGGTGGCGAGTTTGAAGGCGTTAAGTTCTTTAGGTCCGAGGTGCCAACCCCGCCGTGTATCCCGGTCCTGCTCGCAGTTGTGAAGACGCCGCCCAGCAACATTCCGATGAAGACGAACGTGGGAAGCATGGCTGAAATTGTCGAAATCAAGTCCGACCAACTTTGTAAGGGACTCCTACCCACGGCCAGCGCACGAAGAATTGGCGAGAAATCACGGGTTTCGGTGGTCAGGGACGGCCAACACGGCGACAAAGTCAGGCTCTTGAAGGCCAAAACCGCCCGTTTCCGGGCTTTTTATGTGCGCTGGCCGTGGACTCCTACCCTGGCCGGGACTCCTTACCTCTTCGGGCCTCTGCTTTTTCTTGTGGGACTCCTTCCCATGTACACGCCCGCGTCGGGAGTTCGCGGCTGTTGGAGATCGGCTTGGTGCAGGCGGGACTCCAAACGCACATATCACAGGGGCGGCTCCGCTGACTGCGGTTGGTCGGGGATGAAGCTGAGGGTGGGACTGAAGACCAGCATGGGTGTCATCGGGGAGTGACGGTGGATGAAGGCGATGAAGGAGGCAATGAATTTCGGCTGAGGCAGAGGCGTTATGAATTTGTGAAGATACGCCGGAATCGGCTCCTTCGTCTTGTGAACCGCTTTGTGGCGGATATAATGCGTATGCGTGGCAATAAGCCGCATGCGGGAACCAAGAGGTGACCGCGAGTCAGTCCCTTCCGACTGCCAAATCAACTGCTCACAAGACGAGGGCGTTACCTTCACCTTCACCCAATGGGGGGAGTCATGGGAACGCATCGTTCCAGTTCCGAAAGCCCGCAGTCAAAGCGGTTCCTTTCCTGCCAGGAAGCCGCACGCATCCTCGGCCTCAGCGACGACACCATCCGCAGGCTGATCCACGCCGGCAAGCTCGACGCCGTCCGGGTCGGTAAGAGGTGCCTCCGCGTGACCGCCGAGAGTGTTCAGCGGGTGGCCGAGCCGGTCGCCGTCTCCAACGGCTTCTGCGCTGTCATCATGAACCGTGCCGAGTCCGAGGCCAAACAGGTCAAGAAGGAGGACGCATGATCCCCTCCCTGAAGGCCGACTTTGAGGCATTCCTTCGCGAAGAAGTACGTCTCAAACAACCCCGCGAACAGGTCCGGCGGTTGGTGAACGACCACTGCCGCAGGACCGGCCAGCCCCACTCGATGGCCTGGAGGACGCTGTACCTCAAGTTGGAGGCCAGGACCGGCTACCGCGTTGACCACGACGCCAAGAGCATGCTCCAGACCATCGAGGCGGCTGGCCACATCGAAGACCTTTTGCAAGTCGCCAAGACGCTGTCCTGAGCATCTTGGCCCAACGCTCCCCAACAAGCCCATCACGCAAGACGCGGGTGATCCTGGGCAGGGCAAGCGGCCACGGGTCCGGCGCGACCCGTGGCCAGCCCTGCCTGCACACAACGCGACTCATGCGAATGGTGCTGTATGAATTCTAGCAACGAACTCTCCTGCCGCGTGGTAATCGGCATGCAAAAGGGGCCCACATCGGCGAGGAAAACGGGACCACCAGGGTTCAAGGGTACACCTGATGAAAGCCGGACGATCCGGCCCTCCAACTACTTGCTCTTGTCTGCCTCGACCGCTTTCGAGTACGG
>JBBSDR010000006.1:0-18889 GCA_038240465.1 Gemmatales bacterium | reverse complement strand
GGCGGGCCGCCCCCCGCCGCCCGCCCCCCCGGGTGGGCGGGGGGGCGCGGTGTTTCTACACCCGACCCCGTGGGGGTTTAAACCCCAACCACCGCCGCCCCCCCGGCAACCCCCGGGCGGTGGCGAGGGCATCATCGCCATTCTCTGGTTGCCAAACAGCGCTCCGCCCGGACAAGCCGGGCGGCGGCGAGAGTGATTCACTTTCTTGCCGGGGTAATATGTCGTTCATTTAAGTTGAGAAAGTCCCCGGTCGCGCCTCCCTCGCGCATTCCCTTCTTCTTATCATAAGGGGTGGATCGGTGCCTTTGCGTTTTCACTTGCCTCAACGGTCAGGTAGTATGGACACGCTGTCCCCATCCATGCGAAAGTTGGCCGGGCGATTGCTGGCTGTGGAAGCAGCGAACCAGTCCGCAGCCGATCCGCGCGTGGATAAAACAGGTCGAGTCGTTGAGAAACTGCGAGTCACCCTCACACGATTTGCCGGCGCAGACGGCTTTACAGCGATCCTGCGGCGGGCGCTGGCTCTGGCCCGGGCGGAAGTCCCTGCGCTGCACAGCGTCACGGAGAAGGCCGACGGCAGCATACAAGGACTTGAAGTACTCGCCGCTGATACAGGCAATTCCGGGGTCGGGGAGGGCGATGCGGCAGTCGCGATCACCGCCCATCTGCTCGGGCTGCTGGTTACTTTCATCGGCAAACCCCTCACGGTGCGCCTGGTGCGCGAGGCTTGGCCCGACGCATCGCTGGACGAATAATTAAAGAATTGAGGGTTGCTTCATGAGCACGCAAGGACAAAATCAAGGGCAAGATCGAGTTCCCATTCGGCAACTGCCCACCGGCGTGCCGGGCCTTGATGAAATCCTCGGCGGCGGCCTGCCCGAGTACTCCTTCAACATCATCGCCGGCGCACCCGGATGCGGCAAGACCACGCTGGCGCATCAGATCATGTTCGCCAACGCCACCCCGGAGCGGCCGGCGCTGTACTTCACCGTGCTGGGCGAGCCGGCCATCAAGATGCTCCGCTACCAGCAGCAGTACCGTTTCTTCGACGCTGCCAGGATGGACGGAGCGATCCGGTTCATCAACCTCAGCCAGGTCGTTCTGGACCAGGACCTCGGCGCGGTCCTTGATGCCATCATCAAGGAGGTCGAGGCGTCCCAGGCGGGCGTCGTCGTCGTGGACTCGTTCCGCACCGTCGTGCGCAAGGCGCTGAACAACTCGAGCGAAGTGGAACTCCAGGGCTTCGTCCAGCGCCTGGCGCTCCACCTGACCAGTTGGCAGGCGACCACGTTCCTGATCGGCGAGTACGTCGAAGGCGAGTTGCGCGACAATCCGGTCTTCACCGTGGCCGACGGGCTGTTCTGGCTCTACCAGAGCGTCGAGCGCAACTCGATCGTCCGCAAGTTGCAGGTCATGAAGGTGCGCGGCCAGGAGTCCGTGCCCGGGCTGCATACTTTTCGGATCACCGCCGCCGGCCTGCAAACTTTCCCGCGCACCTTCGGGCTCGTCGGAGAAGCAGGTCAGGTCAAGGGCAGGCGGCGGCTGTCCACCGGCATCGGCGAACTCGATGCGCTGCTGGGCGGCGGCATCCCCGAAGGCGACAGCCTGCTCCTGGCCGGACCTTCCGGATCAGGCAAGTCAACGCTCGGCACCCAATTCATCGCCGAGGGCCTGCGCCACGGCGAGCCAGGGATCGTGGCCGTCTTCGAGGAGATCCCGGCCGAGTACGCCCAGCGGGCCGCCATGTTCGGCTTTGACTTCGACACGCCCCAGAAAGACGGCCTGCTCAAGATCATCTACCTCCGGCCGCTGGACCTCTCCGTGGATGAGACGGTACACGAAATCGTCGATAGCGTCAGGAAGATCGGCTGCAAGCGGCTGGTCATCGACTCGCTGGTTGGCTTCGAGATGGCGCTGGCCCCCGGCTTCCGCACCGACTTTCGCGAGTCGCTGTACCGCATGATCGCGGCCCTCACCCGCCTGGGCGTGACCATCGTCACCACCGTGGAGGTTGCGGAGGAGTTCACCTCGATGAACCTGAGCAACTTCACCGTCTCGTTCCTGGCCGACGACATCGTGCGCCTGCGCTACGTCTCGATCAACGGCCAACTCCGCAAGATGCTTCTGGTCGTGAAGATGCGCCGCAGCCAGCACAGCATCGACATGGTGGGATACGAGATCGCCTCCAAGAGCATGGTCATCGGCGTGCCGCTGCGCGGCTACCGCGGCCTGACCAGCGGCATCCCCGGCCCGTGGTCAAATGAGGCGGGAGGGATTCCGCAACCGCGCGCCGAGGCTGAAGGAGATAATCCCCATGGATAGCACGCCAACACCAGGTCTCCCGGACCCCCAACCGGACCGCGCCTTTGAAGCGCGGATGCGCGAGATGAACGAGGCGTTGCTCGTGTCTTCCGTCCGCCAGCACGAATTGACCGAGCAGGCGCAGGAGACGGAACGGGCGTTGGCGAAAGCCCTTGTCTACGCTGACGACATCATTGCGACCCTGCGAGAACCGTTTCTGGTTCTCGACCGTGATCTGCGAGTCAAGACGGCGAACCATTCTTTCTACGACTCGTTTCTCGTCTCGAAGGAGGAAACGGAGAACCGCCTTGTGTTCGACTTGGGTGACGGCCAGTGGGACATTCCCAGCCTGCGGAAGTTACTGGACGAAGTCCTGTCCCGCAACCAATCCGTTCGCGACTTTGAGGTTGAACACACCTTCCCGACTCTCGGCCGAAAAACCATGCTGCTCAACGCTCGATCCTTCCCTCCCGATTCCAAACACCCCGAGTTAATCTTGCTCGCCGTGGAAGACGTTACTGCCGTGCGCGAGCGGGCCAATGAACTGGCCGCGGCCAATCGCCGCAAGGACGAGTTTCTGGCGATGCTCGGTCACGAACTCCGCAACCCACTCGCTCCCATCATGAACGCCGTGCAACTGCTTCGGCTTCAGGGGGGCGAGAGCAGGCTTCAGTTACAGGCCTGCGCGATCATTGAGCGGCAACTGGGGCAACTGGTCCATCTGGTGGATGATCTGCTGGAAGTGTCCCGCATTTCGACAGGTAAGATTCATCTCCAGCGGAAGCAATTGGACATGCGGGTTGTCGTGGAATGCGGCGTCGAGACGGTTCGCCTCTTGATCGAGCAGCATCGGCACGTCCTCGCCGTACGTCTCCCCCCTTCGCCCATTTGGATCGACGGCGACTCGACCCGTCTGGAACAGGTGATCGTGAATCTGCTCAACAACGCCGCGAAATACACGGACGAAGGCGGCCGGATTTGGCTGACCCTTCAACAAGAGGGCAATGAGGCGGTGCCGCAAGTGCGGGATTCGGGCGTCGGCATCGCCCCGGAACTCATGCCCCACATCTTCGACTTGTTCACGCAGGCCGAACGGTCTTTGGCCCGCTCGCAAGGCGGGTTGGGCATTGGGCTGTCGTTGGTGCAACGGCTTGTGGAAATGCACGGCGGAAAGGTAGCGGCCACCAGTGTGTTGGGGCAAGGCAGCGAATTTGTCGTGCGTCTGCCGGTGGTACTGACTGTCGAACCGCGGCCGCCGTCGCCTGCCACCGAATTGGCCCAGCCGGCCGGACCATCCTTGCGGCTGCTGGTAGTGGATGACAACGTCGATACGGCCACGAGCATGGCGCTGGTTCTGCGGGAATCGGGGCATGATGTTCGGATGGCTCACGACGGCCCGACCGCACTGCAACTGGCTCCCAATTACCGGCCCAACGTGGTGCTGTTAGACATCGGCTTGCCGGGACTCGACGGTTTTGAGGTAGCGAAGCGGATGCGTCAGCAGCCGATCCTCCAGAAGGTCGTGCTGGTCGCCATGACGGGCTACGGGACAGAGTCAGATCGGCAGCTTTCGCGGGAAGCCGGGTTCGATCACTACCTGGTCAAACCCGTCAAGTTCGAGAAGGTGCAAGAAATCTTGGCGGCCGTCTCGGAGAAGGCGACTTGATGTCCACGGAGCAGGTACGATAACTTACAATCCGGGGATGACTCAAGCCGTGAACTGGCGAAAGGAACGGAGGCTATGCTGACAAACGAGAAGACTCATCGGGTCCTCGTGGTCGATGACGACCGAGACGGTGCGGACGCACTTGGCCTGGTAGTTGAAGAACTCGGCAACCAGGTGCATGTGACGTATGGTGGCACGCAAGCGCTCGATGTTGCGACTGCATTTCGGCCCGATCTGATGTTGATCGACCTGGCAATGCCACACATTGATGGTTGTGGCCTGGTGGTGCGTTTTCGCCAGAATCCTGCCTTCGCGAAAACGAGAATCGTCGCCATCACCGGCCATTGCGACGACGAACACAAATCCTCGGCCATGAAGGCCGGGTTCGATACGGTCCTCTTCAAGCCCGTTACTCTGACAGCAATTAAATCGGTGTTAGCCACTGTCGTGGCCGCGGATGCGGCTCGATCGCCAAAACGCGCCAAAGCGCGTGCGCGTCTCGAAGCAGAGCGGCGTTTGCCGATTGACGAAGCTCGACGAATCAGGAACGAGCGCAAATCAAAAACCCTTACTCAAGCAGAGAGCGAAGCAGCAATCTGTGATGGGATCATTCGATTTCAAGAGGAGTATCTGGGATGGAGGTCGGAGCAGATTCACCTCCACTTCCTGAAAGACCTCTTGCTGGTCCGCATTCTTGGTGTTTTGACTCTGGCCGAACGGCAACTTGGCAAAGCGCTGTCGCCGGAGAAAGGCAGGGACCTCATCAAGCAAGTACGGAAGCAACTGTTGGAGTTGGCACGCCCGATGTTGGAATCGCTGGTCCACGAGGTCACGGGCGTGAAGGTATTGAGTATGCACCATGACATCAGCACCGTAACGGGCGAAGAAGTAGTCATCTTTTCCCTGGCCGGAACGCCTTGCTTCGGGTAGCCGCGGTGGGGATCGGTTTCTCTGTCGGGACCAGACCTCCCGGACAGAGGATGAAGAAAGGGGTCAGATGAAGACAGGGGTCAAACCCCGTCGCCGTTTCCTCAACAGCCCCCTCCAATTTCTTGCGGGACGGGGTCCTCGAGCCAGCGGAACTGTGACGATTGACCTGCCACGTCTCGCGAATGCCACACGGAAGCGAGCTTGCCCACTCTCCGCTGGTCCGCACCCGGCCGCTTACGCGGCTCGGCTCGCCAACAAAGGACAAGTACAAGGAAAAGGAATCAAACCCCGTTCAAAATTCGCCCTAGATTTGGAACGGGGTTTGATCCCCGTTTCCTTGTCTACCTTTTCCTTGTCCTCGGGACAAAATGACTTCGGGGTCCGACCCTTTTTCCGCGCTTTTTCCGCGCTCGAATTGTGAGTCGGCCCTCGAGTTCGCATTCTCTTCAGCAAGTGATATCGGGCCACCTTACTTACCCCTATCGACGGTCCTCAGCCTCAGGGTGCAGTCCTCCCCTCCGCACAGGAGACGGCTGCCGTCGGGGGAGAAGACAGCAACCTTGAGCGGCTTGTTTGCTATCTGGACCGTCCCACATGATTTGCCGGTCGCCGCGTTCCAGAACAATACAAAGCCGTCGTGCGTGCAAACGACGACGAGTTCGCCGGTCGGATCGAAGGCGACGCCGTATACTTCACCTCTCTTTTCTTCCTTAAAGGACCGCTCCATTTTCCCATTTTCTAGATTCCACATCCGGACGGATCTGCCAGCATGACCACTGAGGGCGAATTTCCCAGACGGAGATATTGCTACGCGACCAACATTTGCAGAGTTCCCAAGTTTCTGCTCACGCCCGGCACTTGCGTTCCATACCAGGACGCCATCTTTGCCGCCAATTAAGAAATGCCGGGTATTACCGCACAGGCCTTTGTCTGAGAGATCCCCCGTTATTCCCATCAACATCTTGGGCTTTTCCTCGGCTTCCAGCCTGTTCCAGCGGAAAGCCTGTTCATTTCCCGCAGCGACGACGAACTGGCCCGCCTCCCCTGCGAATGCTAAACTGTTCAAATTTTTGGAGCCTTCTGCGCCCGCGAAGCCCGGCAACCGTTCTGGGTGAATCGGATCACTTACGTCCCAGAGGCGAAGAATTCCGTCTTTCCCCGCTGCTGCAAGCAGAGTCTTCTTGTCGTCCTTTGCCGGAGCCTTGAAGGCCAAGCAGTGAAACATACCCTCTCTCAGTTCGCCGTGTGTCTTCAGGGTATTCGCGTCCCAAAGACGAATTACGCCATCGTACCCCCCCTGCGTCGCCACAATTTCCCCGTTCGGACTGAACGCGATGTCGTTCACGGGTTCTTTCAACATGACATCCTCTACACCCTCCAGTTTTTTGAGCCGGATCGCTGCACTTTGGTGTCCGGACTCTTTCCCTCCCTCCTCCTCGCCTTGGCGAGAGAGTCCCCCTCTAACAATCGCCCCGATCACTACGACAGCAACTAGAAAGACGGGAAGAATCCAGAGGAGACCTCGACCGGGGGTAGGTCGGGGTATCGGGATGAGCGCTTTCTTGTCATCGATCCGTTCCACCTGCCCATCTTCTCGGCCGGGGGTGGGTCTGGGTATCAGGATGAGCGCCTTCTTGTCATCGATCCGTTCCACCTGTCCATCTTCCCGGTGTTCTCCCCACCACAACTCGTAAGCGGGTGACTTCCCCGCCTTTTGCTTGACGGTGCCTCCGTAGGCTTCTTTCCAGAAGTGTTCGGACACGCAGACGCAGTCGGTCCTTGGCTTGGGCAAGGCCGAGAGTTCGTCCGCTTCAAAGATACCGCGACCGACGGGATAGTTGTCATCTACAAAGACCACGGACCCCGTCGTCAGGCCCACACGGATCTTCAAGGTGTAGGCTTTGGCCGATCTCAACAATTTCGTCGCAAAGGTCCAGGCATCATGAGCCTTTCCAAAGACGACGACTCCGCCGTCACCCGCCGGAGCGTACTTTGATCGATTCATCAATGTCCCCAGCGAGTCGGACACTGCCCGTCGCAAATCGTTTACTGTCCTTCCCAGCTCGATAGACTCTTGTCCAGAAAAGTCGGCAACGTCGTACACCACGACATGACTGGTCACAGGGACAAATTGCTCCCCGCCCTCGAGGCAGCCAACGGTGGGCCGAGGAGCTTCAAGCCAATAGAATTCGAGATCCATGTTCTTGACCTTCTCGTGTTGTTGTTCGACGCTAAACTGCTCTGGAACTGCCGCATCCTCTACCCATTTATGCGCGGGCTGGTCCAAGGCAACTCTTCCCGCACCTCCGCTAAGATGGGCCAAACGCGCGGCCCGGTTGACGACCGGCCCCGCTACGTTGTGGTCGTACAGATCTTGTGTGAACTCGACCCGGCCGTAGGTGACTCCCACGGCCAACTGAACGCCGGCCTTGGCGCATTCCTTCAGGAGTTCAGTGGCGACCCGCAAAGCCTCCTGAATAGATGGCTCAACCAAGACAACGCGGCCGTACGGGCTGGTGTAGGTTCTGCAGGGGGGCTTCAATTGGCCCGTGGCCTTGGCCAAACCTTGTACTGATGCGGCCGCTTCGCCGGTTTTCAAGGGCACATACCCCGGACTCACCGAGTTGTTCGTCGCCCCAACGGGCTCGACGGTCAACCGGTCAATGCGGCAGAAGATAACGTAGCAATCGTCAGAGAAGTTCTGAGGGGCCGGCGAGGCCAGATGAGCGGACGAAATTGGAGGCACTGGGACGAACGGAGTGACTGTCCTCGGTCCCGCTGCAACGGGCGCGGACGCCGAGGCCGGCACCTCGGCCCTACCCGCCTCATGGGTGGGATCGCTCCGGAAGCGGTGGATGACCAAGGAAGTCAACACCCATCCCAAACCCCCAAATATGGCCCCCCAGGACAGGGCAAGGGACCAGGAACGAACGGCGTCGAGCGGCAGGTTGGGAAAAAGGCCGTTCACGGGAAACCAGGACAGCCCAGTAAAGGCTAGCGCCCCAAGACAGGCTACCGTGAGACCGATTTGCCAGCGTCGAAGGAAGACGACGTACTGGGTGATGGCAGAGATGGAAATGAGGGCGGTAACGGCAAGGCTGACGAGCAGCAACTCCGGGTAACGCTGGAACTCGCGCAGACCAAGACCAATAGCGCCTTCGACTCCCACTGTCGTGATAGTACCGACCGCAGCTGCCTGCGCTGCCTGTGTGAGAGGATGGTACTCGCGCCTCCGTTTACGCTGGTCCGGCATGTTGGTGATCTCGCGACAAGGCTTTTTTCCAAACTTCCTGATTGTACCTAATGACCGAAGAGATTTCCAGATCGCTGCATGGAAAATAGGGAAAGAGCCGCAACATTCTTCCCGCTGCTCCCGCGCCGCGCTTCACGGAATGCGCAGATCGCGGCACGTCTGCTCGTAGCTTTCCTCCAGCACCAGCGGCACCGCGCAGGCGGCCGTCAACCACAACGGCAGGGTGGGCAGCGGCTGCCCCAACCTCATCGGCTGGTTCCACGCCTCCAGGAGCCGCGTCTTGCCCTGGGGTCGCCAACGGCAGGCGGTCGCGTAGAGCGAAGGGAACCCCGCGCCCAGGGAAGGATCGTGCTGGCCCAGCAGATCCAGGAGATCGGCATAGAGATTGAACTCCCGGACCGTGACCAGATCAACGATCGCGACCGACACATGCTGTTGCAACAGCGCGGCACATTTCGACACGAAGATCCGCCGATGTTCGGGACGGTCCTTGTTGGCCGGGCTGACGATCTCGACTGCCGCCACCAGACGCCGGCCTCGTTTGGCGTCGAAGATGCGAACCTCGTATTCGTCGGAGTCGGGCAATGCCGTCTCGACCGCGAGGGTCGGCTTCGCCGGAACCCACACCGCCGTCGCCACGCCGCCGGTGCCGCCGTTTGCCTCGGCGGTGGATTTCTCCTCCGCTTCCGTATCGAATGTTGCGATATCGATGTCCACCTGGGAACCGGAGTGAACGCGCGGAGCGGCGACATAGCGCTCGGGGAGTATTTTCCCCAGCTGCTGAACGATGACCGCCGGCCATTGGCCGTGGAAGCCTTCCCAGGAAGTAAAGTCATCAAGGGGCGAGCGGAAATGATCGCGTAAAGGCATTGCACGGGTCCTCCTCCACGCATTCTACCGCCGCACCGGCGCATCGAGAGAGAAAAACCCTTGGGAGAAGTTCCGACAGTATTTTGCCCGACGGGGTCTCGAGCCAGCGGAACTGTGACGATTGACCTGCCACGTCTCGCGAATGCCAGCCGGAAGCGAACTTGCCCACCCTCTGTTGGCCCGCACCAGGCCGCTTACGCGGCTCGGCTCGCCAACATCAAGTGGGGGTTCACTTCACTTCCAACTTCAGGTTGCGGAAGCGCACTTCCATCGGGCCGCCGGAATGGATTTGCAGCGCGATGATGCCCTTTCTCGCTCCTTTCGGATCGTCCACATCGACGCATAGTTGGCCGTTGAGATAGGTCTTGATGCGACTCCCCTCGGCCACGATCTCGTACTTGTTCCAGTCGTTTTCCTTGACGTGCTTGTCGCCGCCCTCCTTGGTCAGCAGGCCCCGGCCATGCTCCTCGTAGAGCTTGCCCCACCAGCCGGCGCCGATGTCCGCCTGATAGCCCTTGACCTCGCCTCCCGCCAGTTCCTCACTGCGGAATTGCACGCCGCTGTTCTCGCTGTTGGGCGTCAGCTTCACCTCGAGCGAGAGCCGGAAGTCGCTGACTTGCAGTTCGCCGATCAGGAACTCGTTCTTCTTGATGCCCCGACTCTTGCCGACAATCTCACCCTTCTCCACGCTCCAGAGCATCCTGTCGCCGTGCCAGCCGCTCAGGTCCTTGCCGTTGAAGAACGTCTTCGCGTTGTCCGCATTTGCCGGCAGCGGCACCTGACGCGAGCTGCCAAGGTAGGCGACCAGCGCTCGCACCTCGTCGTCCTTGAGTGGCTTCAAGAGATCGTCCGGCATCATCGACTTGTCGCCCGGCGTGTTGCTCTCCACCTCGTCGCGCGGAATGACAACTGTCTCGGTTGCCGTCACCACTGTCAGTGCGTTGCCAGTCTGCTCCTTGACGATGCCGGTGATGACCCGGCCGGCCTTGGTCGTGATGAGGCTGGGAATATACTCCTTGGCCATGACCGCTGACGGATCGATGATGTTGGACAGCAGATAATCGAGGTCGCGCCGGTTGGAGCCGGTCAGTTCCGGCCCCACCTTGCCGCCGGCGTCGAAGAGCGTGTGACACTGCTGGCACACCTTCGCGAAGACCGCGCGGCCGGCGGACAGTTCGCTCTCCGGCGCCGGCCTGCTCGTCACCAGTTGCTTGTAGCGGACGATCAGCTTGGCTGTCTCGGCCGGCGAATCGCGGACCACACCCCAGACAGCGGCAATCTGTTTGTTGATGTCGTCGTTCTTGAGGTTGCGTAACTGCCGAACGAGGTCAGCGGTCAGGTCCGTCGCCGGAAACTTCTTCGCTCCGATGGCCGCCAGCAGCGACTTCGCATAAGCCGGGCGCGAACTCAGTGTCCCCAATGCGTCGCGCTTCTCCATGTAAACGAGTGAGGGATAGACGCCAAGGATGAGTTCCGGCGTCTTCGGATCGTCATAGGCGGCGAGGCCACGCAGAGCGTTGCCGCGCAGTTCGGCATCCTTCAGCAGCCGATGGAGCACAGGCAACAGATCCTTGTCACGCGCTGTGAGCAACGTCGAGAGATATTCTTTTCGCTGATCGACAGTTCCCTTGCCCTCGGACAGCAGCCCGCGCAGGATCCTGAGCGTGTTCGCATCGCCAAAGACCACCGCGAGGCTCTGCGCGATCGACCGCACTTCTGGATCAGCGCTGGCAAGCAACTTCTCCTGCGCTCCCGGCCATCCCGCTGGCATCGGCGCAGAGCGCCGGCCAGCAAGAGCCTGCTGGATGCCCCGCAGGATGCTCTTCTGTCCGGTCTCGTCCGCTTTCGTCAGTTCCTCGACCGCTAGGGCCAGCGCATCAGTCCCGCCGCCGGAGACGATGCGGCGAACGAGGAAGGTCGAGACGAGGGGAATCTTGCTCTTGCGCGCCAGTCCCATGCCGCGCCGCGGATCCGCGCCGGCGAGCGGTTCGACGCCGTACCAGTACATCAGCGGCAAGTCATGGTCGTCCGCGTCATCGAAATGGCTCAGCAGTCCCGCAGCAATTGCCCACGCTGTCTCTTGCGAAACCCGCAGAAGTGCAGACGCCAAGTGGAGCCGGACGATGGGCGACGAATCGACCTGGGCGAGTTCGATCATCCGGGCGGCCACGGCCAGTGACAGCTTGAAGTTCTCGCAGGCCAGTTGAATCGTCCAGGCGCGGACGTGCGGACACCGATGGGCTAGGCCACGAGTTAACTGCTTCTCGCCAAGTCCGCCCGTGACGTGGAGCCCCCACAGGCCGCGCAGCCGGCGCGCGCTGTCTTCGTGATCGAAGGCCATGCGTTCAAGCGCCTCATGCACCTTCGCATCCAACTTCTTCGCCGCAGCCCGCTCCGCCAGCAGCCGCCGCGCTTGCCGGACATACCAGTCGTTCTTGTGCAGTTGCAGTTCAACCAGTTCAGCATCCGTCTTCTTCGAGAGGTCCACCGTCACCGGCTTGGCGTCCTTGTAGGTGATCTTGAAGATGCGTCCATTGGTGCGATCGTGGCCGGCCCAGTTGCCGTGATGGCACTGATTGCGGTCGTACCAGTCGATCATGTACACCTGACCGTCGGGACCATAGCGCAGATAGAGGATCTGCGACCAGAGGTCATTCGCCTTGAGGAAGTCCGGCTCACCATCGCCGACGTAACCTGATCCGTTCGGCGTCAGTCGATCGAGGTTGAGCCGAGCGCCGTGAATGTTGTTCATGAAGAGCTGGCCGCGATACTGGGCTGGCCAGGCGTCGCCGAGATAGATCATCGCCCCGGCATGAGCATGACCGCCGCCGTTCGCATCCGACTTCGCGCGGTCGCCGTCGTTCCACTGGTTGCCGACCCAGTGGCGATGATTGGCGATGGTGGGAATGTCGGCATAGGTGTGCGGGTTGAAGTGCGTCCCACCCTGGCGCTGATAGCGCCCTCCCTGAATCATGTGGAACAAGTGGGGGATGACGCAGCAGGTGAGGAAACAGTCGCCATGATCGTTGAAATCGACGCCCCAGGGATTGCTCGTCCCATGAGCGAAGACCTCGAACTTCTCCTTGAGCGGATGATAGCGCCAGATGCCGGCGTTGAGCGGCACACGCTTCTCTTTCGGCGTCCCCGGCTTGCCGACGAGCGAATGCGTGAAGACGCCATGACAGCCATAGAGCCAGCCGTCCGGTCCCCAGATGAAACTGTTGAGAACTTCGTGCGTGTCCTCCAACCCCCAGCCGTCGAGGACGACTCTTGGCGGCCCCGACGGTTTGTCCTCACCGTCCTTGATCGGGATAAAGAGCAGTTCGGGCGCCTGACCGACCCAGACGCCGCCGAAGCCGAGTTCCAGTCCGGTGACGAGGTTCAGCCCCTCGTAAAAGACGGTGCGCTTGTCGAAGACGCCGTCGCCGTCGGTGTCCTCGAAGATGAGGATGCGATCCTTTGCTTCCTTGGCTGGTAGTTTGCTCGGATAGGAGTAGCACTCGGCGACCCAGAGCCGGCCGCGGTCGTCGATGGTCATCGCAATCGGCTGGCGAATGTCGGGTTCGCCGGCGAAGGCGGTGACCTTGAAGCCGGGCGGCAGCGTCATCACCTCGGCGGCTTTCTTCGGCGAGATGCCGGCATAGGGGAACAGATCGTCGATGCGCTTGACGGTGTTCGGGAAGTCCGGCTTTTTCTCATAAAAGCGGAAGTCATCGAAGTTGAGATGGCCCCAGTGGCCGCTGTGCTTATCGACGAGTCGGATGAAGATTTCCTTGCCCATGAGGGCTTCAAGATCGACAACGACGCGGCGCATATCTTCCGCTTCATGGCCCGAACTGCGATGGAAGACCTGGCCGGAGTCCTTGCGGACGAGTTCGACGCAGGTGGTGTCGTGGGGTCCGCCGCCGACGAGAAAGGCCGCCCAGCGATGCGTGACCTTGAAGGGCGCGGAGGTGAGCGTGCCTTGCGGCTTGTCGCCGTCCCGTTCGTAAGTGCCGATCCAGTATTGTCCCTGGTGTTCGCTCTTCATGTCGGGACGGCGTTTGGCCACCGTATCGCCCTTGATGGGCTGTCCCTTGAACGCCTCGCCGGTAGCGGTCCAGTCGCGCAGATCGCCGGTCTCGAAGTCGAGATTGAGCGGTTTGCCATCGGCGCCGAGCGGCAGAACGCCCATCGGTTGCATGGGCTTCGGCGCATCTTGCCCAAGGACGGAGGACAGCACAATCAGGCCACAGAGGAACAATACACGGGAGCATGCCGACATGCGAATCACCTCATTGCGTGGGTGGACTCGGATGCGTAAGGCGAGCGGCAGGTACAAACATACCCCGTGGGACAGGCGTCTCGCCTGTCCGGACAGGCGAGACGCCTGTCCCACCGGGTAGTTCACCTCTTGCCGGTCGCCTTACATCCTATCGCGCCGGAACTGTCGCCGCGAGTCTCGAGCGCGCGTCCGATTCTTGACCGCCGGGTTGAAAAACCCTCTTGCGGCTTGGCGGAAAAGCCCGCCAAGCCGCAAGCGGCAAGAAGGTTTTCACCTGTCACCAGGATCGCCTGCCCTGGACGAGGGGTCAAGAGGGCGAGAGAGTTTCCTCAGCGCCTGGAGCAGGGCCGCGACGGAAGGCCGGTCCGTGGGTTCAGCGCTTGGGTAAGCATGGACGAGCCGTCTTTCCGCGTCGAGAATGAAGTCGCCGCCCAACTGCATGACATCCTCTCCCGCGCTGGAACGGCGCGGTTTCCAGCCGCGGAAGAGGAGCTTCAGATAGCGGAGGATGCTGCCCGGACGGAGGATTTTGCCCCAGGAGGTCCGCGCCAACTCGAAGGCGCGGTAGGCGGCGCGCGTCGGATCGGCGACAGCGGGAAAGGGCAAGGGCTGCTCGCGCAGAAACACGGCCAGCAACGCGGGTTGCGCCTGGGTGACGACCAGCACTTCCGCCCCGAGGCCGCGGACCTCCTCATAATGCGCCTGCACCTCACCGAGGTGCGCCCGACACGGGATTCAGGCCAGGTGGCGCAGAAAGATCAACAGCAACGGCTTGCCGGCGAACGCCTGGAGTGTCACGGAATCGCCATCGGCTTGCACGAAGGCCAGATCGCTCACACGGTCGCCGATGCGGAGGGTCACGGTCCGTCTCCGATCCCTTGCTTTGCCTCTCTATCTTCCCGTTTGCCCGTTCAGGACCGATGGCGAAATAACGGGTTGCCGCTTGCGGCCTGGCGAGCGGTCCTCCAAGGACCGACGGCGAAATAACGGGTCGCCGCTTGCGGCTTAGCGGGCGTTAGCGGGCGATCCGCTAAGCCGCAAGCGGCAAGAAAGTGGGAAGTTGTTTCGTAACCGTTCCTAAGATGCCAGGAATGCCCTCACTGCTTCCGCATGGGACTGCTGCAGACGCCGGGTCACTGGACCGGGCGTTCCATCACCGATGGGCTTCCCATCGACGTGGATGATCGGCATCACTTCCGACGTTGTGCCGCTGATGAACAGTTCGGATACCTCATCCAGCCGCTCGCGATTCAGGGGACGCTCCTCGACTGCGACTCCGAGCTTGTTCGCCAGGCGCAGGACCAGGCCGCGCGTGCAGCCGGGAAGGATGCTGACGGCATTCGGCGCAGTCCGCAGCGTGCCGTTCACCACTCCAAACAGGTTCGTGTGCGTACCCTCGGTCAGCGATCCATCGGGCAGATACAGCAGCGCCTCGACACAGTTCGCCTCAAGGGCTAACTGCATCGCGAGGACGTTGCCGAGCAGGTTCGTCGTCTTGATGTCGCAGCGGCGCCAGCGAATGTCCGGCTGCGTCACCGCGCTGATACCCTGACTCCGGCCCTCGCTGTACGGATCGGTAAACTCCTGAATCCAGAGCAGTTCCAGGGGAGTCGCTCCTGCCGGAAACGCATGCTTGCGCGGAGCCGCGCCGCGTGTGATGTGGATGTAGACGATGCCCTCGCGCACGCCGCTCTGTTTCAGCGTTTCGTGCATTCGGCTCCGTATCCGCGACACCTCCACACCGGAGAGACGAATCTCGTTGAGACTTCGCGTCAGGCGCTGGAAGTGATCTTCCTCGAGCCAGGGCCGGCCTTCGTAGATGCGCAGCACCTCATAGACAGCATCGCCGAAGAGGAAGCCGCGATCGAGGACGGAGATACGGACCTCCGCCAGGGGCAGGATGTCACCGTTAACGTTGGCGAGGGGGGGTTGCGGGTTCATGATGGATTGGCTTCCAGCGGCAGGCGGATGGCGAAACGAGTTCCCCGGCCGATGGCGCTCTGCACCTCTATCGTGCCGCCGTGCGCCTCGATGATCTTGCGTGTCGTTGGCAGCCCGAGGCCGGTCCCGCCCGAGCGCGTCGAGAAGAAAGGCTGGAAGACGCGCGCCACCACGTCGGCAGGCATGCCGGCACCCGTGTCGATGATGCTCAGACAGACGGAGTCCAGTGGCTGCTCGCCGTTGATGTCGCCGGAATGATGCGGCGTCGGGTTCGTTTCGACGCTGGCCTGGATGGTCATGTCGCCGCCGTTGGGCATCGCTTGCTGGGCGTTGAGGAAGAGATTCAGAAGGGCCTGCTTGAACAGCTCACGGTTGAGGCGCACCCGGGGAAGATCGGTGGGCAGCAGGCGAATGATGTTGATGCCGGCCCTCTCGGCGGTCGGCGTGTAGAACTCGATCAATTCCTCGACCACGTCAGCCAGATCGCACGGCTGGCGTTCGATGTCGTTGATGCGCGCGAAGGCCAGGAACTCGCGCGAGATGGATTCGAGCCGGTCGCACTCGCCCTGGAGTCTGTGGATCTTGGTGAAGGCGCGCTTCTCGCGCGGAGTCTGGGCGTCCTGAAAGTCCTCGGCCAGGAGTTCCAGGCTCAGTTTGAGCGTCCCCAGATGGTTCTTGATCTCATGGATGAAGCTGCCGGCCAACTCGGCCAGTTCGGCGTAGCGGCCCTCACCGGGCGAGGATTCCCGGGCGGATTCCTCGCCCTGCGGCTTCTCGGAGATCGTCAGCGCGTCCTTGCTCACGGTCCTTCCTGCGGTTCGCGTTCCGCCGGCGGCTCGGAGCGTTCGCCGGCTGGACGATCGCCGGACGGACGGTCTCCCGATGGCCGGCGGCCACCCTCGCGCCGGCCTCGGCTCTCGCCGCCGCCGCGCCGTTCGCCACCGCCGCCACCTCCACGCCGGTCTCGATCGCCGCCCCGTCCGCCGCCGCCACCGCCGCCGCCACCGCCGCCGCCACCGCCGCCGCCGCCCTCACTCCGTTCACGACGCGGCTCCTCGCTGCGCGGCTGCTCCTCCGGGGGACTCTGGCCGCCGTCGCCCGGCTCGGCAGTGTCCTTGTTCTGGTCGCGCAGCAGGGCCTTGCGCGACACCTTGACGCGGTTCTGATCGTCGATGGCGATCACCTTGACCGCGATCTTCTCGCCGAGCTTGACCACGTCCTCGACCTTGCCGACGTACTTGTCGTCCAGTTCGCTGATGTGGCACAGGGCGTCGCGTCCGGGGGCGAGTTGGATGAAGGCGCCGAAGTCGCGGATCGACACCACCTCGCCCTGGTAGATCCGGCCAATTTTCACTTCCTCAGTGATGGCCTCCACCTTGGCGCGAGCGGCCTCGGCCCCGGCGGCGTCGCGATGCGAGATATAGACGCGGCCGTCTTCCTCGATGTCGATCTTGGCCCCGGTCGATTCCTGAATGGCCTTGATGTTCTTGCCGCCCGGGCCGATGAGCGCGCCGATCTTCTCCGGATTGATCTGCACCGTGATCAGTCGCGGCGCGAAGTCCGAGGGCTGCTCGCGCGGCGCCTGCAACGCCGTCGATTTGAGCATGAAACGCAGGATCTCGCGGCGAGCCTCACGCGCCTGTTCCAGCGTCTCGCGGATGATCTTCTCGTCGATGCCGTCGATCTTCAGGTCGAGCTGGATGCCGGTGATGCCGCGGGCAGTGCCGGCCACCTTGAAGTCCATGTCGCCGTAGTGGTCCTCGTCGCCCATGATGTCGGTGAGGATCGCGTAGCGGTCGCCTTCCTTGACCAGGCCGATCGACACGCCGGCCACGGGATCGTAGATCGGCACGCCAGCGTCCATCAGGGCCAGGGTGCCGCCGCAGACCGACGCCATGCTCGACGAGCCATTGGATTCCTCGATCTCGCTGACGAGCCGGATCGTGTAGGGGAACTCGTCGGGATTGGGAATGACCGCCTTGAGGCTGCGCTCGGCCAGCATGCCGTGGCCGATCTCGCGCCGGCCAGGACCCTGGATGCGGCGGCACTCGCCGACCGCGTAGGGCGGCATGTTGTAGTCCAGCATGAACTTCTTGCTGAACTCGTCCAGCAGGCCATCGACGCGCTGCTCGTCGCTGACGGTGCCGAGGGTAACGGAAACGACGGCCTGTGTCTCGCCGCGCTGGAAGATGGCCGAGCCATGCGTCCGCGGCCAGATGGCGACCTCGCAGTACAACTCGCGGACCTCCTTGGCCGTGCGTCCATCCATGCGCACACCTTCGAGGATGGCGTCGCGGACCACGCGCTCCTCCAGGGCAGACAGCGCCGCCTTGACCTGCGACTCGGTATACGGCGGCGGATCGACGGCCTTCGCCTCCGCGAGGATGCGAGTCTTCAGTTCCTTGATCGCCGCGGCGCGTTCCGCCTTACCCGGCGTCTGCTTGCGCTTCTTGAACTCGTCGTAGTGGCGCTTGCGAATATCTTCAGCGGCGGGATTGGGCTTGGAGGGCGGCAGCACCTTGGCCGGCTTGCCCATCTTCGCACGCAGTTCCTCGACCATCTCGATGACCGTGCGAATGCCGTCGTGGCCGAACGCGATGGCGGCGGCCATCTCCTCTTCCTTCATCTCGCGCGAGAAACCCTCGATCATGGTGATGGCCGACTTGGTGCCGGCGACGATCAGGTCGAGATCGCTCTCTTCGAGCTGCTGGTGCGTCGGCATCAGCACGAACTGGCCGTTGATCCGACCGACGCGAACGCTGCCGGTCGGCTGCGTGAAGGGGATCTCGGAGATGTGCAGGGCAGCGCTGGAGCCGATCATGCACAGCACGTCGGGATCGTTCTCGCGGTCGAACGACCGGACCGAAGTCATCACCTGGATTTCGCGCTGGTAGCCGGCAGGGAAGAGCGGGCGGATGGGACGGTCGATGAGACGACAGGTCAGGATTTCCTTGGTTGTGGGCCGGCCTTCGCGTTTGATGAAGCCGCCGGGAAACTTGCCGGCGGAATAGACCTTCTCGCGATAATCGACCGTGTGGGGAAAGAAGTCTCGTTCCGGGTTCTCGTCTCCCTCGACGACGGCGGTGAGCGTCACGGTGTCGCCGAGGCGAACGACGACGGCACCATGGGCTTGTTTGGCGATTTTTCCGGTTTCGAGGCTGAGGGAGAGGGAGCCGACGGGGCGTTCGACGCGGTAGACCTGCACAGTGTAACCTCATCTGGCCAGCAGGAGGAGTGGGCCAGGGGAGCCGTCCGAGTCCGAAAATTGACGATTTGTGATTGATGATTGTCGATTGATGAAGACGCTTGAATCATCAATCGACAATCATCAATCAACGATCGATCCGGTCACTTGCGGAGACCGAGCGTAGTGATGACCGTGGTGTAGCGGCTACGGTCCCTGTCCTTGAGGTAGCTCAGCAACCCGTTTCGCTTGCTGACCATCTTGAGCAGACCGCGCCGGCTGGCGTGGTCCTTCTTGTGCACTTGCATATGCTTGTGCATCTCGTTGATCCGGGCCGTGAGCAGAGCGATCTGAACTTCCGCGGGAACGTCGAGGGCCACGATCTCTTCGAGGATCCGGTTGAAGTCGTGGTCTGCGACGGCTTTGTCGGGAACGTCATTTTAAAAACCTGCGAGTCGGTCGGTGACGCGATTTTCAAGT
>JBBSDR010000005.1:0-19521 GCA_038240465.1 Gemmatales bacterium | reverse complement strand
GTGTCACAGCCGGGCTGACTTCTCTCCGCAGTCCGAGAGCGACCTGTGCGGCCACTTGTTCCGGCGACAAACGCCAGGCATCCACCCACTGAGCGGTGGTGAGATGGAGTTCCAGGGAAGGGCCAGGCCGAACGTCCTCCAGTCGGACTGGAATCACTCGCTTGCGTTTGCTCGTTGCCCGCTCCACTTCATGCGTGACGTCGATGGAGGCGTTGGCATGAGCAGACAGCAGGAGCAAGGTGACAGAGGCTGTCTCAATCGCCTGGATGATGGCCTGGCCGTAATCGGCCCCAGGAGTCACGTCTCGTGGGGCAATCCAACAACTGATCTCTTGCGACTCAAGCACCCGGCACAGGTTGAAAGCAGCCTCCTTGTCGGCAGAGGCGTAGCTCAGGAAAACAGCTTTCTTCAGGCGTAGTGCTTCCGGCAATTTCGCTTCGACGACCTGCCTGACGGGTTGTCCGGGTTCGATCTCTTGAGGACGGCGGCTCAGGTCCTGGTTGCTCCAGTGCCGCAGGTCGTCGGCCATGTCCTTCGCTGTCGTGTAACGCTCTGAGGCTCGCTTCGACAATGCCTTCAGACAGATGCGTTCCAGTTCCTTCGGGATGCGGTCGTCGGATTGTCGGGGCGGACGTGCCTCGTGCGTGGCGATCTGCTCCAGCAGTTCATCTTGTGAATCTGCCTTGAACGGTCGCCGTCCCGTCAGCAGTTCATACAGCACCACGCCCAGGCTGAAGATGTCGCTTCGGCCATCTACTCTATGCCCCTCCCCACGAGCCTGTTCTGGACTCATGTAGGCGGGCGTTCCAGCGAATCGTGGACCCTTGCCCACGTCCTTTTCCCGCAGAGCCAGTCCGAAATCGGCCACGAACGGCTTCTCGCTTTTGTCGAGCAGGATGTTGCCGGGCTTGATGTCCCGATGCACCAGCCCGTGCTTGTGGGCGTGGTGCAGTGCTTCCGCCACCGTTGCCGTCAGTTCTACCGCCTCGTGGAGCGACAACCGGGATTGCTGGAGGCGGGCGGCAAGGTCGATGCCGTCGATGTATTTCGAGACGACGTAGCAGGGGAAATGCTCGGTGCTGCCCACGTCGTAGACTGGCACGATATGCGAATGGTCCAGATTAGCGACAGTACGGGCCTCGGTCAGGTAGGCGTCAGCATCGCCCGCTTGGGCCATCAGGCTGGCGTGCGCCACCTTGATCGCTACGAGGCGGCTCAACTGTTCGTCAGAAGCCAGGTACACGAGGCCGAAGCCACCCTTACCCAGCACTCGTTCGATCCTGTAGCGACCGATTCGCTCCGGCGAGGCGGTGTTGGCAAGGTCGGGTTGGGCCTCCTCTGGGCCAGGTTCGACAGTCGGGTTGGGATCGTTCATGGCCTGAGCCTTTGGCCGTGTTTGCGAAGACATCCCTCACCACGGTAACTTAGCAGGATGTGCGGCCGTTCTCTACACACAATGTCAGTCTGTGGCCGAAGCCCTTGTCCGTTCGCACGCCTACAGGATCGCCTTCCACAGTTCCGGGTCGGCCTGCCGGTGATCGCTGCCGACCTCGATCAGCATCCACGCCAGCAAGCCGCTGTTCTTGACCAGTTCTTCGCATGGTTGCGAGACATGCCGGAGGGCAAACCATCAACGTGCGAGTGGCTACTTTTGGCTTTCAATCAGCTTCACCCGGCGCTTCTCTCGCCCCTCAACCGGACTGCCGACTGTGATGACCAGCGAACCGTCTTTCGCCATTGCGTCGGCATAATCCGGCACGCCCTTCGGGTAGACCGCTTCTGCTGACAGCTTCGATGCAGCCTTCCCATTCACGACGGGCGGGCCGATCTTGATCGTCACCTTCGGGATGTCAGCGACTGGCCTGCGCCGCCCGTAAACCTCCACGAAGTTCGCCACCTTGCGATCCAGGACCAACTTCTCGCCTTTGAACCGCAGAGCGCCGACGAACACGTTCTCGTCCTTCTCCTGCGAGTACACGAACGCCCCGACCCAGGTGAACGGCTTGCCGTCAATCATCTCCTGGTCCATGCGGCTCAGCCGGTAAGTGAACTTGCCCTTCTTCCAGGCATAAGGCCGACGCACACTCACGAAGTCTCCTTCGTGGCCCGAACTCTGGCAGAACCCGCCGTCCGAGGGGCGAATGGCGTCCAGGCTGCGCTCGCCCCACATCGAGAAGAGGAAGCCAGTGCCGATGGTGCGGAGCTTCTGGTCCTTCTTTGTGTAGCCGTCCGCTTGCGTTTGAATGCCGCCGTAGAACGGTGTCTTGCTCAGGTGGCCGAGGCCGATGGGGGCGATGTACAGATTGACCGAGGAAGGCACGTCGTCGCTGATGGTCACGTCCACGGCCAGGCTCTCGAAGGGCGTGTCTTGTCCGATGTTCCACCAGGTATCCACCAGATGCCAGGGCATCGGGGCGTACTTCTTCTCGTCCTTGGGCGGCTGATCGTCGCCTGGTACGGGAGACAGGCTCAAGGCGACGAGGGGAGTGGATTGCTTCGGCAGTGATTCCTGGGCCATTGACGCCCGGCACATGAGCATCACAAGGAAGAAGGTCAGCAGGTGCTTCGCATTGTCTGTTTGCATTAAGATTTCTCCGGTCGCTGGCTCTCCGTCGCAGCCTCGTAAACGGCCACAGCCGCCTTGGCCATCATCTGAATGGTGTGGCGAGACGGCAGCGATGGCAGTCGCTTGAGGCCCAGGCTTACGATGACCTCAGCGATGGCGTCCTCGATCTTGTCTTCCAGCCTCTCGACGGTTCTCTGATCCATCGTTTCTTCCTACCCAATCGCCTTTGCAATGACGAATGCCGCCGGAGCCGACAGCCTCGCCCACGGTGACCGGCTGCCAGGCACTGCCAAAAGCCCGAGCCGGCGTCCACTGGCCCTTCCGGACTGACGAGCCGCTGGCGTCTATCTTATCCGGGGCAGGAACTCGACGGCGTACTGAGAACGAGGCCATCGTGCGAGGGGAGAATTGGTGCCGTGCAAACCCTCTACTACTCGCTGGCGGCGCTGCACATCGTCGCCATTGTCGTGACTGGCATCCTCTGGACGCCGATCGACCTCAAGGCCGGGGCGAGGCTCCGACCGCACCTGCGGGACATCCGGGCCGTGCATTTCGGCTCGCTGTACCTCGTCCCCTGGTTCCTGGGGCTGGCCTTCGCCTTCGAGCGACTCCAGGTTCCGGCCCACTATCAGGTCGTCTTCCCCGCCGGGCTGGGCCTCTTGATACTCTTCACCGGCGTTGCGTACCTCTTCCCCCGACCGCCCGATCTCGACCCGTTCTACTACTGGACCCGTGGCTGGCCGCTGGTACTTTCCCTGATCGGCCTCGGCTGCCTGGTGGCGGCGCTCTTGTGGACAGCGGGGGTGCTGGTGGTCTACTCCGTCACGGGCTAGGCGTCCGGGTTGAACAATGGATTCAGTCTGTCGTCGCTGCGGGTCAGCCTTCACGTTCCTACTTCAAGGGTAGCGTCTTGACGAATATGGTCGCCCGCTGAATCCAGTCGCTCAACTGCTCATCGGCCACGACGCCTTCAGGTTCGACCAGCACCCAGCCCTTCATCGGTCTGCCGGTGATGTCGAACTTCTCGACGTGCGATTCCAGCAGCGCCTCCTCAGCTTGGTCCGGGCCGAGCCGCACGCAGAGGGAGTCCTTCCAGACTCCCACGAGTAGGTTGCCGTTGAGCAGGAAGCCGACACCGCCAAACATCTTCTTCTCCTCAATGTTCTTGCGCCGCGACAGGCATTGGCGGATACGCTCGGCCAGGGATTCGCTGAACGCCATCGGTGACTCCATTCTTTAGTCGGTTTGTTTCCGATGCTCGGCGTGGTTTTCTGCCGCCGCCTCGTACACAGCGACGGCAGCCTTCGCCATCAAGTGCATGGTGTGGCGAGAGGGCATGAGCGGCAATTTCGTGAGGCCCATCTTCACGATGACCTCCGCAATGGCTTCCTCGAACTTACCTTCGAGCCTTTCGACGGTCTTGTGGTCCATCTGCATCACCAATCGGATTGCTTGGTTTTGAGCGTCTTCAATTGAGCGACGATGGTTTTAATCATCGTCTCGGCAGCGGCCTTGAACTCGTCGTTGCCCTTCACATGCTCCAGCGGCTCGAAAAGAACGAACTGGATCGCCGTCATTGCCACAAGGCGTTGCAAGGCTTCCGGGCAGGCGTACTGCCAGTTCCTCGATCCGAACGGCGTGGGATGGTCGTCTCGCAACAGGGCGTCGATGTCCGCTTGCAGGTCCATGATTTCCATCAGCTTCTTGCGGACAAGCTCTCCGGTCTTTTCAGCATCACGCCGCACTTCGTCAGGCACGCTCATGGGAAAACTCCATTCGTTCTCGTTCATCGTTCCAGTCCTTCAAGACGCTCACGGCACGAACCACGCATCGTCCTTTATGGCCTTCATGCTCTCTTCCACGGAGAGGGCATCGTAGATCCCAACCCATTCGCCCGTGTACCTCATGAAATAGAGGGCAAACCTGGCGTTGCCGAGATATTCCATCCTGGCAAACTTCGACTCGAACGTTGGCGAGAGAGCGTCCGGGCCTGGACAAGCGTAGGTTGAGAAGAAGTAAAAATAGTTCCTGTACCACTTCGCCCCGATGTCTGTGATGTAGTTGAACAGTTCGTCGTTTTTCGGCGACAGAACGTGCTTTGGCTTCAACACGTTTACAATCAAATCCTTGGCTTTCGATTCAACCTCCGCCTTGATCGAGGCGGCCACGGAGGCTTTTTTTCTTTGCCGGGCGGATATTCCAAGGCTCCCTTGACTTTGCCATCGACTTCACTCCTCTCGATTGTCCCCTGGCTTTCTTTCAAGTCCGGCTTCGCACTCCCTCAGCATCGCTGCCAGCGGCTCCTGGTCAGCCAGCCGGTGATCCGTGCCGACCTCGATCATCGCCGAAGCCGGCAGCCCGCTGTTCCTGACCAGTTCCTCGCTGTCGGCGAACGGCACCACGTCGTCGGCTCGGCTGTGCAGGATGACCGACCCGGCCGTTACCATCCTGGCCATCCCGTACTTCCTCCACGCCGGGCAGAGCAGCACGAGCTTCGCCTTGCCGCTATTAATGTTCATCGCCACGGCACCGCCCCGGCTCGATCCTACGACGACCTGCGGCTCGTGCTTGCCGAACTCGGCTTGTGCGATCCGCACGGCCTCGGCGAAGTCCTCGTGCGGCAACGCCGGGTTGATGACCTCATGACCGTGATCCTTGAGGAAGGTCGGCTTCACGCCAGCGGGGATCGAGGTCCAGCCGTGGAGGAAGAGGATTCTCATGAGGTCTTTGTAGCATGACCAGGCGGCTCCGTCGGCTCCCCACTACGGCGACACATTCCAGACCTCGACCAACCGCCAGCCCTTGCCGACCTTCGCCACAACCCCGCCGATGTCCCACCTGGGCTGGCAGAGGTTCGTGACCTGTTTGGGGACCGGCACCGGGCCGATGACCGAAACGTGCGCCGTCAGCGGCTTCAACCAGAGTTTGCCGGGTTCGATGCGTTCGATCCAGAAGTGGTCCTGGATTTCTTCGCCGTACCGTTCAGGGCTATTCCATTCGAGGTAGGCTCCGAGCAAGTCGAGGACTTCCTGGGCTTTGGGCAAATCCTTCGCTGCTTCACCCGCTCGCTCCTGATCGTCTTCGGTGTCCTCGATATAGCCCTTCTCGGCCAGCCACTTCGCCAGCTTCTTCGTGACTGTCCCAGCGGCCTGCATGGTTTCCTTCCCGCACATCACTTTTCGGGGCATGAAGTAGCCGAGGAATTCGCTGTAACCGGCAGTGGCTTCTTCGGGGCCGAACGTGCCGCAGAAGGTGCCGCCTGCTTTCGTGATCCTGCCGTATTCGTCCTGGTCATGCCCCGGCCAGTAGCTCTCCAGGTAAGACTTGTAGAGGCCGATGATGCTCTGGTACTTCACGAAAGTCTTGTGGCTGACTCGGCCCTTCTGGTCGGCCAGGAACTGCTCGAAGATGTCAGAGATCGTCTTCGCAGGTTTGGCTGTCGCCATGATCGTCCCTCCGGTCATCGTTCTTGTCAATTGTAGCCGGCCAGGGCGTTGCGTGGGGCAACGGCCACGAGCCTCAACTTGTTCCCGCAGTCGCCCGCGAACCTCACCGGCGTCCAATGACTCTGTAGGAGGAAACGCATGAGAAGACGATCAGGATGAGGAGGCACCGATGGCAGAACTCACGCTCGCCAAGGCATTGAAGATCAAGAACCGCCTGGCCGGTCGCTTGGCAAAGGTCCAGACCGACATTCAGATGTTCAACAGCGTCCCCGAGGGGTTGGCCGGTCAGGTCAACGTCCTGGCGCTCGCGCAGACTCGTGGGGAACTGGTCGAAGCCCTCGTCAGCCTCAAGACGGCCATCAACGAGGCCAACCGTGCAATCCAGCGGGACATCTACGACCTGGCCGAGAAGAAGGCGACGGCGCAGTTCCTCGCTGGCGTCAACACGCGGCACGGTCCTCAGCCGGCCGTCTACCCGAGTACCACGGAAATCAACTACGTCGCCTCCTTGAAGAAGGCCGACGTGGATGCGCTGGTAGCCCGGCTGGAGACCGAGATCGACCGGTTGCAGGACAAGCTCGACCAGTTCAACCACGCACACAAGATCGAGGTTGACGGTCGCATCCTTGAACTGGCGTCATGAAAACACGGCTGGCTCGTGTGCGGGACGAAGCGGGAGGAACCTAACCTCACCCTGTGTAAGGTAAAACTTCAACCGATCCTGAGCGTCAAGGCGCAAAGTTCATTGGTTTAAGGTGTAACCCGCAAGGTGCAAAACTCATCTCTTCCCGATTTGGCCTGCTGCCTGCCAGCCGTGCCTCTCAACAATACGCCCCGGCTTGACTTCGTTCCGCTTCCGCGCATCGTGAAGGAATTTCCTCAAGGGCGGCCAGTTCATTGATGCGAGGCTGTTCGGCTTGCTCAAGTAGGAGACTCGCCATGCCCTGGAAAGTTGTCGAACGAAGGATCGGACGAGCCGGCGGCGTGAAACAACGCACGGCCCGCCAGCGAGAATGGGATCAACAGTACGGGGAAGGCAACTGGGCAGTCGGGTACATGGTTGACGGCACTTTCGTGTTGCAAGAGGACGCTCAGGAGTCGATTTACAACCGGAGCTATGAAGACCACTTTCGCGCCCACCCGGCAGACCTTCAGGAACTGATCCGCCTCGCCAGGACCCTGCACAACCCACATGCCGAGGCGACGACGGGCGTGGACCTGCAAGTTCCGGCCATCATGACCTACCTGGAGCGCCACGGCCTCCGGCTGCAAGGCACGGAAGTGGTGGACATCGGCTCCTGGCAGGGTCAGGCTTCGCACGCCATCAGCATCCGGCTTAGTCCACTGCACATCAAGGTGACTGGGAATAAGAAAATGACGCTGGAGCAGTTCTGGCAGGCGAAGAAGTGCCTGGCGGTCTGGGAGGACGACTGAGCTGCGCCGGTCTCAGTCACTCAGGAACGGAAAGAGCCTCGCCAATTCCTTCTTGTCGGGCCGCCGGCCATATTCGCAAATCTCAAACGCCTCGGCATGAGCCACCTTCGCCGCCATCTCCTTGCCATACCACTCGGCGAGCCTGTCTCGGTAGCGCTGGGCGACCGTCTGAGTCCGATTGGCATGAGCAGTGCGAACTTGCCTGCGGCGTTCTTCCTGCTTCTTCGGGTCGGTGGGGATCATGTCGGCGTTCCCCAGCGCCCCGCCCTCGTAGAACTGCGACTCCAGCGTGTCGAGGGCGTCGAGCTTCTTGTCGATTACAGAGTCGATACTGACGACGATGTCCGCCTGGAAGAGGTTCGGCTTCTGAAAAGCGTCCGAGTAGAAGAGGAAGTCCGGATTGCTCTTGAGCGGCGACACGTCGGGGCAGAAGTGCGGCACCGCCACCATGTAAGCCGAGTCTTGCACCAGGACGCCGGTGTAGCGGTGATCTGGGTGGTAATCGTTCGGCCGGTGACTCATCATGATGTCGGCCTTCCATTCCCGGATCAGCCGAGTGATGGTCCGGCGGTTTTCCAGCGTCGGCAGCAGCGAAGGGATTACATTTCCGACGCCTATGTCGATCATTGCGATCTCATCTGATGGCAGTTATCATCAATACCATCATCCAGATCAAGAAATCGACCCCGCACCCGACGGTAGCCATTGATGAGCGAGCCTGACCGAACGCCCGATACCCTGGTGCCGCCCACCACTCCGCCGCGTTCCGAACCGCCGTGGCCCATTGCTCCCGATGCCGGTCAGGTGACGCTTCCCGAGCGAATTGGTCGGTATCGCGTGATCAAGCTGCTGGGCGAGGGCGGATTCGGCCGGGTCTTCCAGGCTCTGGACGACCAGCTCAACCGTTCTGTCGCCATCAAGGTTCCCCATCCGCGCCTCATTTCGCGGCCCGAGGATGTTGAGGCGTATCTGGCTGAGGCTCGCATTCTCGCTACCCTCGACCACTCGCACATTGTTCCCGTTTATGATGTCGGACGCACCGACGACGGCCTGTGCTTCGTCGTGTCCAAGTTCATCGATGGCAGCGACCTGGCCGGCAAGCTGAAGGTCGCCCGCTTCTCGTTTGCGGACGCGGCTGACCTGGCCGCCACTGTCGCCGAGGCTCTGCACCACGCACACCACAAGGGGCTGGTCCATCGGGACATCAAGCCGGCGAACATCCTCATCGACGCTGCCGGCAAGCCATTCGTCGCCGACTTTGGGCTGGCGCTACGCGAAGAGGACTTCGGCAAGGGAGCCAGTTTTGCTGGCACGCCGGCCTACATGAGTCCAGAACAGGCCAGGGGTGAGGGGCATCGGGTCGATGGCCGCAGCGACATCTTCAGCCTCGGCGTGGTCTTCTACGAGCTGTTGACAGGCCGGCGGCCTTTTCGGGCCGACACCATGTCCGAGTTGCTGGAGCAAGTCACAACGTTGGAGCCGCGTCCGCTGCGGCAGATCGACGGGGCCGTCCCGAAGGAACTGGAGCGCATTTGCTTGAAAGCCCTCGCCAAGCGCGCCACGGATCGCTACTTGACGGCGCAGGACATGACCGAGGATCTTCGCCACTGGGCCAGCACCGTCGCTGGAAACTCCAGTCCAGCCCCGATCACTCCACCATCCGGTGCCAGGCCCATCGCCGATCTGGAATTGCCGCCAACCCCTGGCCTGGGCAAGGCCGCCTTCCTGAGCTATGCCTCTCCCGACAAGGAATTTGCCTTTCAGCTTTGCCGGCTCCTGGAAGAACGAGGGGTCGGGTGCTGGATCGCTCCGCGTGACGTGCCTCTGGGAGCGAGTTACGGCGAGGCCATCATTCAGGCGATTGAGACGACGGCAGTGACTTTGCTGCTGTTGTCGGCCCATTCCAATGGCTCCATCCATGTCGTCCATGAAGTGGAGCGGGCGACGAGCAAGCGCAAGCGACTGATCCCGGTACGCCTGCAAGAGGTCAAGCCAAGTGCGGATCTGGAACTCCACCTGGCCACGGCTCAGTGGCTGGATGCTTGGGGTCTTCCCGTAGAGCAAGTGGCTGAGAAATTGGCTTCCGCTCTTCGAGGCGAGAGCAGCAAGCCCGCGACCCCTTCTTGGCCTTCCGCCACGCCACCCATTACACCTTCATCCGATAGCCGGTCGATCAAGATCGTCCCGAAGGGATTGCGGTCTTTTGACGCCCACGATGCTGATTTCTTCCTGGAACTGCTCCCCGGCCCGCGCGACAGGAACGGACTGCCAGACAGCATCCGCTTCTGGAAGACGCGCATTGAGGAGATGGAGGCCGATAGCACGTTTGCGGTGGGCCTGATCTATGGTCCGTCAGGGTGCGGCAAATCATCGCTGGTCAAGGCGGGACTGCTGCCACGGCTCTCCGAGAAGGTGATTGCGGTCTACGTCGAGGCCACGGCGGACGAGACGGAAACGCGGCTCCTTAATGGGCTGCGGAAACGCTGTCCTGATTTGTCGGTCACCCTGGGATTGAAGGACACGCTGGCTGCGTTGCGCCGGGGGCAAGGCATCCCGAAGGGAAAGAAGGTGCTGATCGTCCTGGACCAGTTCGAGCAATGGCTGCATGCTGGGCGCGAAGAAGAGAATACCGAACTGGTGCAGGCTCTACGGCAATGCGACGGGGAACAGGTCAAGTGCATCGTCATGGTCCGCGACGACTTCTGGATGGCTGCGACACGCTTCATGCGCGAGCTGGAGATTCGACTGCTTGAAGGACAGAACTCCGCTGCTGTCGATCTCTTCCCCATTCGTCATGCCGAGAAAGTCCTGACCGCATTTGGACGGGCCTTCGGGGTATTACCGGATGGTGTCGGCGAACCCAATCTGGAGCAAAAGCAGTTTCTCGAACAGGCCGTCTCCGGCCTGGCGCAGGAAGGCAAGGTCGTTTCGGTGCGGCTGGCATTGTTTGCCGAGATGATGAAGTCCCGGCCGTGGACGCCGGCCTCGTTGAAAGAGGTTGGCGGCGCGCAAGGGATCGGTGCAGCCTTTCTCGAAGAGACGTTCAGCGCCTCGACCGCTCCGCCGGAACACCGCTATCACCAGAAAGCGGCGCGTGTTGTTCTGAAGGGGCTGCTGCCGGAATCCGGCAGTGACATCAAGGGCCACATGCGTTCGCACGCCGAGTTGCTGGTCGCATCGGGATACGGCAATCGTCCTCGGGATTTTGAGGAGCTGATCCGCATTCTCGACAGTGAGATCCGCCTCATCACGCCCACCGATCCCGAAGGCAAGGAAGAGGAGAGTGGTACTCCGTCCCAGGCCCAGGTGGGTCAGCGATTCTATCAACTGACCCATGACTATTTGGTGCCGTCGCTGCGGGACTGGCGGACCCGCAAGCAGCGGGAGACACGGCGGGGGCGGGCCGAGCTGCGGCTCGCGGAACGGGCGGCACTGTGGAGCGTCAAGGCGGAGAACCGTAATCTGCCAGCCTGGTGGGAGTGGTTGAACATCCGCCTCCTGACGCGAAAGCGCGACTGGAGCGAGTCGCAGAAGAAGATGATGCGTAAGGCGGGCCGCTACCATCTGTCGCGCGGCCTGGCCATCGCCGTCTGTCTGCTGATCCTGGGCTGGGGTGGCTGGGAGGCCAACGGCAGGCTTCAGGCCCAGCGGCTTCGCGAGGGGCTGCTGAACGCGACGACGGAGGACGTGACGGAGATCGTCCAGAAGATGGCCCCGTACCGTCGCTGGCTGGATGCGGGGTTGCGAGAAGATTTCGACCTGGCCGGCGACAACCGCAAGCGATTGCACGCCAGCCTGGCACTGTTGCCAGTGGACGACCAGCAGGTTGAGTATTTGCGCGGCCGATTGTTGACCGGCACGCCGCAGGAAGTCCTCGTCATCAGGGATGCGTTGCGGCCCCATGCTGGCGCGCTGGAGGAATGTCTGTGGAGTGTGGTGGAAGACCACAAACGCGATCTGGGGGAACGATTGCGGGTGGCCTGTGCGCTGGCAGAGTATGCACACGATGATGGCCGCTGGCAATCGGTGAGCGGCGCTGTGTTTGATGGTCTACTGGCCGAACACGTCCTGGTGATTGGCCGCTGGGCCGATGCCCTGAGTCCCGTGGGCAAGCACCTTCTGCGTCCTCTGGCGGATGCCATGCTGAAAGAGGAACGCGGCGCGGCTGACCGAGGCACTCTTGCCCGGCTGTATGGCGGCTTTGCCAACGGCGATTTCACCCTTCTTGAAAAGGTACTTGACGAGACGCCTCTCAAGGACGCGAAAACGGCGGATCGTCTGGCGCTGGCCCGGCGACAGGCGAACGCGGCGGCGGCCCTGGCGGCGATGGGCCGATGGGAAAAGACCGTGCCTCTCCTGAAACAAACGCCAGACCCGACACTTCGCGGCTATCTGATTGATCGGCTGGCCCCCGGCGGGGTGGAGGCGAAGGCGCTGATGGCCAGGCTGGAAGAGGCGGCGGAACCATCCGTGAAGCAGGGCTTGCTGCTGGCGCTGGGGGAACTGGGAGAGGATCGCCTGCCGGCTTCTCAGCGCGAGCTGTTGATCCCCCGTTTGGCGAAACTGTACCGGGACAATCCCGACTCCGGCGTCCACGCCGTCGTGTTTTGGCTACTGCGCCGATGGGGCCAGCAGGAGAAAGTCAAGGAGATCGACCTGGCGAGGCGGGGAAAGCCCCCAGAGAGCCGTGACTGGTACGTCAACGGCCAGGGGCAGACGATGGTGATCGTCCCCCAACCGAAGACGTGGTTCTTGATGGGCGAGGGAGAGGAGCAACATCGGCGGAGCATCGGACGGAGCTTTGCCATTGCGGCGCGGGAAGTGACTGTCGCCGAATTCCGCCTGTCCAAGCTCGAAAACGGCCATGTGGACAGTTACGGCCCCAAACCGGAGTGTCCCATCAATGGCGTCTCCTGGCACGATGCGGCCGCGTACTGCAACTGGCTGAGCGAGAAGGAAGGCATCTCCAAGGACCAGTTCTGCTACGAGGGCAAGGGCAAAGATATCAAGCCCGTGGCGGATTGCCTCAAGCGGACGGGGTATCGCCTGGCGACAGAAGCAGAGTGGGAATATGCGTGCCGGGCCGGAAGCGCGACGAACTGGTCGCACGGCGACGGCGACGACCTGCTCGCAAAATATGCGCAGTACGATCCCTATTCTGGCGGCAAGACCCATCCGGGCGGTTCCTTGCGGCCCAATGTGCTGGGACTTTTCGATATGCACGGCAATGTCTGGGAGTGGTGCCAGGACTGGTATAGGAGGTTTGAGGCAGCGGAGAAGTCCCCCATCGTTGAGGATACGGAACAAAAAGACACAGTGGACAAAAGTAGCCGTGTGTTGCGTGGCGGCTCGTTCTTCGTTCGAGCGTCGAGCGTCCGCTCGTCCTACCGCACCTACGACGTGCCGACGAACCGTTACCTCAACTTCGGTTTCCGTCTGGCGAGGACTTTCCGCTGATGTTCTTTTACTGCTTTACTACCCGCCGAAGGCGGTCCGCGCAAAGAAAAAGTGGATAGTGTACAAGTGTTGCTATACAGTCGCGGAATGAGGAGATGTCTCGATGGAGCGAGGGCAAGAACTCACCGTTATCACGAAGACCTACGACCTGATTCTGTGGTCGGGCCACCATATCAGCCGGTTTCCACGCGACCACCGTTTCGTTCTTGGCGAGCGGATGGAGCGAAATCTGTACGATCTGCTCGAAATGTTGCTGAAAGCCAGGTATACTCGCTTGCGTCAACCGCTGCTGGAACAGGCCAACATGGCGCTGGAAATTCTCCGTTTCCAGACGCGGCTGGCCAAGGACTTGAAGTGCCTGACGGTCAAAAGCTACGGTTTCGGCACCAGTTCGATTGACGAGATTGGCCGTTTGGTGGGCGGCTGGCTGAAGAGCGGGAAGACATGAAACGCGCCGGCCGTCTGTGGGACGAACTCATCAGTTTCGAGAACCTGTTGCGAGCGGCCCAGACCGCGTGCAAGGGCAAGCGGTTTCGCCCGCCGGTGGCCGCCTTTCACTCCAACCTGGAAGGGCAGCTCTGGCAACTGCACCGGGAACTGGCGGCGAAAACCTATCGGCCAGGGCCATACCGGACGTTTTACCTCTACCAGCCGAAGAAACGGCAGATCAGCGCCGCGCCCTACCGCGACCGCGTCGTCCACCACGCTCTGACGCAGATGCTGGAACCCAGTTACGAGAAGTCTTTCCTCCCCGATTCCTACGCCTGTCGCCAGGGCAAGGGAACCCATGCGGCAGTGGACCGCAGCCAGCACTATGCGCGGCGCTTCCGCTACGTTCTCAAGGCCGACGTGGAGAAATTCTTCCCCTCGGTGGACCACGAAATTCTCAAGCGCCTCCTCGCACGGAAGATCAAAGACCCCGATGTACTCTGGCTGGCTGGCCTTATCCTCGATAACGGCAACCCGCAGGAAGAAGTGCAGCACTGGTTCGCGGGGGACGACCTGTTCGCCCCTGGCGCGCGGCGGCGCGGCCTGCCAATCGGCAACCAGACCAGCCAGTTCTTCGCCAACGTCTACCTGGACCCCCTCGACCACTTCGTCAAGGACCACCTGCGGGCTGGCGGCTTCGTGCGTTACTGCGATGACTTCCTGGTTTTTTCCAACGACAAGAACCACCTCGCTTCCCAGCAGCCAGCGGACAAAGCCAAGAAGCACGAAGTGGGGCAGCCTCGTCTGTCACGTCCAGATGGCATGATGACGTTCGTCCGGCCGGAACTCTCAATTACCTTTGCCGTGGCCCGCGCCCCACCCTCGTCGAGGACCGCGACGACAACGGCCGCGCCGTGGATGGCCAGCATGATGGCGCTTGCCTGGCCGATCCCGGACGTGCCGCCGGTCACCTGGGCCACCTCGGCCACCTCGCCACTCAAGCGGGAGTAGGAGACCGGAACTGACCTTACGCCGCCATCAGTGCAACGCCCATAGGTTTCTCGGCCTGAGCAACATCGGCTCCGCCGGTTTCGGCTGGGTGTGCTTGTGATCGAGCCGCGACCAGGGACAGGATCGCCGCCTGGACTTCGGCTGGCAGCTCGGCGACGGCGCGAGCGAGCGGTTCAACTGGTATCCTGTTTTCCTTACTATTCCGGACAGAAAGCCCTTCGGCAAGCACGTCGAAGGGCTTTCTCATTGTGGGGACCAGAATTGCGCCGTCGAGCCGGCAGTTCAATAGCAGGATCTCCAACAACCGACGCTTCGCCGCGTAATCGGCCACAACCCATTCTGCCTCAAGCCTTTGTGCGAGTTCAAACGTCGCAATTACAACCTCGCAGTTCCCGTCCTGGCCCCGCCCGCCCTCTTGCACCTGAGCATTCAGCCGGCTCTTTCGGTCGCGCAGATCCGTACTCTTGGCGGCGAAGGCATCAGCGTCGATCTCCTTCTGTAGGCGCAGATTCAGCAACTCGTCCTCCTGCTCCTTTATCAGGCTTAGTTGCCGGCGCAGTTCCCCTCCCCGTCGTTGGGCTTCCTGCCTCGCCTCATCGGTCCGAGCTTTCAGCACATCGACAAACCACCGCCGGATTTGCTCGTCCTCGACACGGAGCCGGCTGAACAGGGTCAAGAATTGACGCTCCACGTCGGCCTGAGTCAAGCGAATGCGCGGATGACCGGGGCTGTTGTAACCGGCGCATCGGACGTAGAAATACTCCTTGCCCGTGGATTTCTTCGTAATCGACTCACCCGTAATGAATCGCCCACAGTGACCGCAAGTGATGAGCCTGCTTGCGAAAAGCAGTTCGTGCGCGCGGATAGTCTTGCCGCCGAGAAGGGCCTGAACTCTGTCCCAAGTCGGGCGGTCCACGAGCGGCTCGTGCTTTCCGGGATGCCATTGGCCCTGGAAGGTAATCTCACCGATGTACGCCCGGTCTCGGAGAATCTCGTGGACCGTGGCGCGAGGAAAACGTGGATGAGCGTCCTTGTAACTCACGCCTTCGTCGGTGAGGCGGCAGACGAGGGAGTCAAGCGTGAGCTGATGATAGGCGTACAACTGGAAGATGCGTGTGACTTTCTGGCCATGGACGGGGTGGGTTTCAACGACGCACCGTCCATCCTTGCGAATGGTACGGTAGCCGTAAGGTACTTTATGAAACCAGCCTTCCTGCACGCGGCGGGTGAGTCCTTGCCTCACGTCGATGGCCTGCTGCTCCGTGTAGAAGCTCGCCATGCTCGCCAGAATTCGGCGGTGCATACGTCCGGCCGGCGTGTTCTCGGTCGGCTGACTGATCGAGAAAAAGGGCAAGTCAAAGTCCGACTCCAAGCGTTCCAGTTCGACATAATCGAACAGATTACGACAGGCACGGTCTACTTTCGAGAACAGCAGGCCGTCCAGCGAGTGAGCATGCTTCTTGGCGTAAGCGATCATTTCCTTGAAGGTCTTGCGAGATTCCGACTTGCTGGCCGTCTCGGCGATCCTCCAGAGATGGACGATCTCGCCGCCGCGTTGGGCCACCCAACCCCTCAACGCCTCCTCCTGCACGTCCAGGGAAAAGCCTTCACGCTCCTGCTGCTGGCTGGAGACACGGGCCAGGGCGATGTACTGCTTGGTGGCGGTGGTCATGATGTTTTCTCGAAGAAATGAGGTTGGGATGCGACGCTTTTCACGTCACGCTGGCCTGAGCAGATGGCTGACCGCCAAGATCATCGCGACTGCGTCCTCGGCCGTCAACTCCTGGTCGTGGTAATGGGGTTGCCAGACAGCGATCGTGCGCTTCACAAGGGCCAACGTGATCCAGGCCGGCGGAGTCGGTGAGGAGTCAGTCATCGTCCACCTCCTGGCGGCCGGCATCGGCCGTTCCTGGCTCCTTGCCGGGAACGACCGATTTTCTGGTACAAGTGCGCGCTCCGCGCGTCCGACCGGACGGCGGCTTCGTGGCCGGCCCTCATGGCTTCCACAGGCTACGGCCTAGCCCATGCACACCGTTGGTTCCCACATTTCCCGCGCGCGACGCAGTACCACTCGCGCGGCGTTGACATCGCGGTCGGCTCGATATTCACACCTCTCGCAGGCGAATTCTCGAACACTGAGCGGACGATAACGGCGATTCAGGTGTCCACATGCGGAGCATGTCTGGCTCGTCCAGGCTGGGTTGACGAACGTAATCAGCCGGCCCGTCCTTTTCGCCTTGGCCACCAACAACCGCCGGAAGAGACCCCACCCTGCGTCCGAGATGCTGGCCCGAAGCGCGGCCAATTTCTGCACATCGAGATTTTCCACCGCGATTCGGTCATTGGACGCGATCAACGTCGCCACAATCTTCGCAAGGTAATCCCGACGCCGTGCGGCCAGCCGGACATATGCACGTCCGACCCGGAGCTGCGCCTTGCGATGGGCCTGACTGCCAGGAAGCGTTCTATGCAGGCGGTCCCGGAGAGCCGCGAGGCGTTGTTGTGCGACCAACGCCCAGCGCGGATTCGCGATGCGTTCACCGCTAGATAACGTGATCAGAGAGTCCGTGCCGAGATCAATCCCGATCTCCTGGCCGGTCGTCGGTAACGGGGCAGGCTCCACGACACAGGCAAACGCGGCGAACCATTTCCCAGCTTCGCGGAAAACTCGCAGCGTCTTGATGATGCCCTGGAGTTGGCGGTGCCAGCGCACCGCGACTCGGCCGATCTGAAAAAGACGAAGCCTGCGGCCGTCGATGTGGAAGCCGTTGCGAAATTGCTTGAACCCAAGCGAGCGAATCGGGCCCTCTTTGCGGAGGGACGGTGGCCGGCCTTTGCCGCCGCGCTGCTGGCAGGCACGCCAGGCCCGGTCCACCTCAGCGACAATGAGCTGCATGGTGTGCGAATGCAGGGCGGAATAACAGGCGTCTGCACGGCGCACCCCGGCTACTTGCCGTAGCTGATCGTGGAGGGCGAGAGGTCGTCCATCCTGATGGGCAGCGATCCGCTCGGACAGGAGCTGATTGAAGAAGCAGCGGGCAAGCGCGAGGGCGGCGTTCATGCGCGCGGCCTGAGCCTTGCTCGGGTAAAGCCGAAAGCGGAAGGTCTGGAACATTGGCTGCCTTTTCTGCTGAATCATCGGTCAGTTCCTGCGGGTCGTATCGAGATCGAACTCAGCTCCCGCCTCGACGAGGGCGAGGTGCGGTTTCTCGACATGGAGCGCGTCCTCTGGAGTGGCCACGGCCTCCTCAGACAGTGAGGGGCTGGGTTCGAGAGCGTCGGCCGGGAAGTCGGCCCGGTGGTATTCCCCCGTGGCGGAGAACCACGCCACCGCGATGGTTGCCACATCGGACTCGCCTCCATAGACGCCGGTCACGCACATGTCTGGAGACCCGGAGCGGAGGCGCACGCGGGAGCCGCGTGAAAAAGCACTCATGTTTCAACCTCGATAAAGAGGGTTCGGAACATTCTCGCGGGAGTAAACCACCCCTGTATTCGTCTGTGTCAATTACCACAGAGGCACACTTTCACTGTAGCGCGGTGGAGAAAGATGTCAAGGGGGAGGAAGTGTTCTTTGGTCCAGATTTTTCAAGCCGGCCCGGCGAATAGGATGGCCTCGGCTTCTCGAAACCTCGCGGCGACCGCATGAAAGAAAGCGAAATTATCCGCCAGCTCAAGAGGGCGATCCAGGATTCTGGTCTCGCCCTGGCTGAGATCGCGCGGCGATCAGGTGTGGACCATTCTCGGCTTTCCAGGTTCGTGAGGGGTGAAAGAACACTGACGTTGCCGGCGGCTGCGAAGGTCTGTGAAATCCTGGGCTTACGACTGGTGCAGGAAAAGCCCCCGATAAAGGAGCCGCCAAACGAGGACGAGAACTGAATGGGGAATCGAAGCGAACAGGAGAGGAACGCACCAGCCAGCGGCCGCCGACGGAGGATTATTGCTACCAGGCCGCCGCCAGCCCCTCTGCCGCCGCTCTCACCCTCGGCAGGATCTCGACATGCGCCAGCGCCGGTTGCGGGATTGCTGATGCACCCCAGCGCGCCCCGCTGATCGCGCCGACGAGAACCGGACAGTAGTTGGCCGGGCCTGCAAATGCCAGCGAGCGATCAAGAGCCTCCTGGAATGACGCCGAAGTCCTGACGAAATAGAGGGCAGCTTGAAGAACAGCCGGGGCATAGCCGCCGTTGTCGTCCGGCCGTTCCTGGCCGATGAAACCCGTACACTGCCTCTCGCCATCGCTCCAGGCCATTCCACGGCTCAACGACCGGCAGAGCTTGTTGACCGCAGCGGCGACTTCGCCGGCCAGCGGGTCGAAATGCGTAAGGTGGGCCTCGGTCATCGCACAGGTGGCGAGGTCCTCATCGGCGAGGGACGCGAGCATCGCCAGCGGCGTGGAGCGGTGTGCGGGGTTGCATCCAGCCGTCCTGCCGCCGGATTCATGGTGGACCTGCGCCGTGGCTTCCGATGCTGGCATCCCTGTCGCGATGAATGCGAGCGCCCGGTCAGCAACTGGGCCGGTGTCGAACGCGCCTTGTCGCCACCAGTCGAGGTAGCGCGCCAGGATGTCCGCAGGGTCGAAGCATTCGGAGGAGAGCAGGCTTTCCGCGACGCGGACAGCCATGCGGATTGGCCCGCCAATGCGGTCACCGGCGGCCAGGCCGAGCAGGACGCCTCGGCAACGATCTTCTGCTGAGGTGTGGCTCATTGCCGGCCCTGTCGGTCTGGTGAAAGGCGAATCCGTAAAATGCCTCTGGTTCGCGGCCGGCAATACCGCCTCAACCGATCGCACCGTACTGAACGACTGATGGAGGCAGCGAGAGCTGATGCCATTTCAACGTCCGGAATCGCAACGCACTCTTGACAAGGACGAACGCGCTGCCCTGCTCCAGGCATACTTTACACACTACCAGTTCGCGGCGACGCAGGATGCGGAGACGCTCAACAGAAAAATCCCGCGCGAGGCATTTGATACTCTACTCGACAGCATCGGATGCCTGTTGCTACGCACCGCAAAAGAGTCCGCTGCCAGCCCTGGACCAGTCCGTGACTTCCTGGATGCGAACCCACTGCCGAAGCCGCTGGAGGGGATGCTGCCGGACGAATTTCGCGTCTACTGCCTCGCCCTGAACGCTCTCAAGCAGTGGCTGGCAGCAGAACAGAGTGCGACGGATCGTT
>JBBSDR010000004.1:0-20444 GCA_038240465.1 Gemmatales bacterium | reverse complement strand
CGCCGGAACAAGTGGCCGCACAGGTCGCTCTCGGACTGCGAAGAGAAGGCAGCCCGCCTGTAACACCTGCTTCGCCTGCCAGCACACCACCAATCACGCCGTCCTCCGACCGGCAACCCATCAAGATCGTGCCGAAGGGTTTGCGGTCGTTCGATGCGACGGATGCCGATTTCTTCCTCGATCTGCTGCCGGGGCCACGGGACCGAGACGGGCTGCCAGAGGGTATCCGCTTCTGGAAAGCTCGGATCGAAGAGACGGAGGCCGACAACACATTTAGCGTTGGCCTGATCTATGGGCCAAGCGGCTGTGGCAAATCGTCGCTGGTGAAAGCTGGTCTGCTGCCGAGGCTGGCGAAGTCGGTCATGGCGGTGTATGTGGAGGCGACTGGCGAGGAGACGGAAGCCCGCTTGTTGAAAGGTTTGCGACGACAGGTGACGGGCCTGCCTGGCAACCTGGGCCTCGTCGAGTCCCTGGCGGCGTTGCGTCAGGGGCGATTTCTTGCGTCGGGTCAGAAGGTGCTGCTGGTGCTGGACCAGTTCGAGCAATGGCTCCATGCCAAACGCACCGAAGCGAACACCGAACTGGTGCAAGCCCTGCGGCAGTGCGACGGCGGGCGGGTGCAGTGCATCGTGATGGTGCGAGATGATTTTTGGCTGGCCGTGAGTCGGTTCATGAAAGCAATGGAGGTCGAGATTCTGGAAGGCCGGAACTCGGCCCTTGTCGATCTTTTCGACCTCCTGCACGCTCGCAAGGTGCTGGCCGCATTTGGCCGGGCCTACGGTCGTTTGCCGGACAATCTCGGGCAATTCTCGAAAGAGCAGAACGCCTTCCTCGATCAAGCGGTGTCCGGGCTGGCACAGGATGGCAAGGTCATCTCGGTGCGGCTGGCCCTGTTTGCCGAGATGGTCAAGGGCAAGACGTGGACCCCAGCCACCTTGAAGGAGGTTGGCGGCACGGAAGGAGTGGGAGTCACCTTCCTTGAGGAGACATTCGCTGTCTCGACGGCTCCCCCACAACATCGCCTCCACCAGAAGGCAGCCCAGGCCGTCCTGAAAGCCCTACTTCCGGAATCCGGGACCGACATCAAAGGTCACATGCGGTCGCAGCAGGATTTGCTGGCAGCAGCAGGCTATGACAAGCGTCCAAGGGACTTTGACGAACTGCTCCGCATTCTTGATGGTGAACTGCGGCTCATCACGCCGACCGATCCCGAAGGCGTGGACGGTGAGAGTGCCAGTTCACGATCTGCGGCTGAGAAATACTACCAACTGACCCATGACTACCTCGTGCCGTCCTTGCGCGACTGGCTGACTCGAAAGCAGAAAGAAACCAGACGGGGTCGGGCGGAACTCCTGCTTGCGGATCGTGCCGTCGTGTGGAATGCCCGCCCAGAGAATCGTCAACTTTTCTCGCTGTGGCAGTGGATGCAGATTCGCTGGCTGACGCGAAAGAAAACCTGGACGCCACCACAGCGGAAGATGATGCGGAAGGCAGGTCGCTTTCATGCGGTGCGAGGCCTGGCGATTGCCGTCGTCCTGGCCCTGCTCGGCTGGGGCGGCTACGATGTTCACGGCAGAGTACAAGCTCATGCCTTGCGGGAGCGGCTGCTCGTTGCGAATACGACCGATGTGCCGACCATTGTGCAGGCCATGACTCCCTACCGCCGCTGGCTTGATCCGCTTCTGCACGACGCCTATGCCCAGGCTGAAGACAACGAGGTTCCCCGCAAGCAACTGCACGTCAGCCTTGCCCTGTTGCCGGTGGATGAAACGCAGGTCAAATATCTTTACGATAGGCTGCTTGATGCTGAACCGCACGAGGTTCCGGTTCTGGTAGACGCTCTGGCCCAACACAAGGACGAACTGGTGGAGATGCTGTGGTCCGTGGCGGAAAAGCCCGAGGAAAGGAAAGAGAAACAACGGCTGCGGGCGGCGGCTGCATTAGCGAAGTACGACCCCGACAGCGAGCGATGGGAGAATGTGCAGGAAGCGGTGGCGAACGCTGTGGTAGCCGTGCCTGCCTTGCATTTGGGTGCATGGCTGGAATCCCTGCGTCCGGTGCGGGAGAAATTGCTGACCCCGCTGGCGGTGATTTTTCGAGAAAGCAAACGCCGAGATGCGGAGCGGAGCCTGGCGACAGATATTCTTGCCGATTACGCCGCCGATCAGCCGCAATTCCTGGCCGGCCTGCTCATGGATGCCGACGAGAAGCAGTTTGCGGCCCTCTACCCGAAGTTCAAGGACCAGGCAGAGCGTGGGCTGGCATTCCTGCAAGCTGAAGTGGACCGAAAACCGCCACCCGATGCAAAGGACGACGCCAGGGAGAAGCTGGCAAAGCGGCAAGCGAATGCGGCTGCGGCACTGCTGAAGATGAATCAACCGGAGAAGGTCTGGCCGCTGCTGAAGCGTGGTGACAAACCAGATGATCCGAGATTGCGGAGCTATTTGATCCATCGCTTTGGGCCACTTGGGGCTGATGCAGGAACCATTGTCAAGCGGCTGGACGAGGAACCGGACGTGACGATCAGGCGGGCGTTGATCCTGAGCCTTGGCCCGGAGGAATTCGGCGAGCAAGCCTGGAAGCCCGAGGAGAAGGAACGGGTGGTGAAGCAGTTGCAGAAGATGTACAGCACGGCAGCCGATCCGGGTCTTCAGGCAGCGGCGGAATGGCTGTTGCGGCAGTGGCACAAGGAGGCGTGGCTGGCTCAGACAGGCGAGGCGTGGGCGAAAGACAGGGAGCAGAGAGAGAAACGCCTGGAGGACGTCAGGGATACTTTGCAGAAGGAGAAGGCCAAGGCCAGGCCGCAGTGGTACGTCAACAGTCAGGGTCAGAAGATGGTGGTGCTGCCTGGCCCGCTGGAGTTCATGATGGGATCGCCGCTTACCGAAGTGGGGAGGTTTGAGTCTGAGAATCAGCACAAGAAGCGGATCAACCGAACGTTTGCCATCGCTGCCAAAGCGGTAACGGTTGCGGAATATCGCCTGTTTAACAAGAGTTACACTTTCACAGAGCGATACGCTCCGACGCCGGATTGTCCAGTAGTTTCGACTTCGTGGTATCAGGCGGCAGCCTACTGTAACTGGTTGAGTGACCAGGAGGGGCTGGCGAAGTGCTATACGATGGACGCCAAGGGACAGGTGACGAAGTTGAAGGAGAACTATCTGAGTTTGGCTGGCTATCGGCTGCCAACGGAAGCAGAGATGGAGTATGCGACCCGTGCAGGAGCGGTGACAAGTCGGTATTACGGGGAAACGGAGGAGTTGTTGGGCAAGTACGCCTGGTATCAGGCGAACAGCAAGGAGCGTACCTGGCCGGTGGCAAGCAAGAAGCCGAATGACCTGGGCTTGTTTGACATGCAGGGGAATGTTTTCGTCTGGTGTCAGGAGCGTTATCTGGGCTACCCGAAGGCGAAGGAGAGCGAGGCGATTGAGGATAATGAAGATATTTTAGATATAAATAGCAAAGATAGCCGTGTGTTGCGTGGCGGCTCGTTCGCCTATCGTCCGTCGGTCGTGCGTTCTGCCTACCGTATCGACAGTGTGCCGGCGAACAGTAACTACGGCTACGGTTTTCGTGCGGCGAGGACTTTTTCGCCTTGACAGCTTTACTGCTTTACCCCCCCGAAGTTGTCGAAAATGAAAATCCATTTCGTACAAACGTACACTATACGAAATAGGCACCTGACCGACCGAAAAAGTCACGAAGACGTATGACCTGATCCTGTGGTCGTGCAATCACACGGACAAATTCCTTCGCAACCACCGCTTTGTGTTGGGCGAACGGATAGAACGCAACCTGTATGACCTGCTGGAAATCCTCATCCGGGCGAAGTACACCCGAACCCGGCAAGAATTGCTGGAGCAGGCCAATCTCGTTCTGGAAATCCTGCGGTTCCAAATTCGGCTTGCCAAGGACCTGCACTGCCTCAAGGTCGAGAGCTACGGTTTCGCAGCGAAGGCCATTGAGGAGATCGGCAAACTGGTCGGCGGTTGGCTCAGGAGCATTGGTAAAGCATGAAACGCCACGGCCACTTGTGGCAGAACATCATCTCGTTCGAGGCATTGCTACACGCCGCAGACACGGCTCGGCGACGGGGACCGGATCATCCGTCTCGTGACCCGGCGCTGCCGGTTGAATTTTCTTGAACTTTTTCCCGATCAGGTCGTCGTCCACCAATGGGGCCCCAACAAGGGCTGGCCGATCTGCGGCCCTGGTTCAAGACGCACGGGTTGGCCCGCCAGGAGATCAAGGTCGTCGTGATCGACCGGAAAAAGGAAATCGCCGTGGTAAAGTCCGGCGACGATTTTCTGTTCGGCGACCGGCTGCCCCCTGGTTTTCCTCTCGAACTCTTCCAGATCAAGTGGGGGCGGCGTTTCGAGCAGCAGCCGGACGATTGGTCGGCGGCACCGGGAAAATGGTCCGGTTACGCCGGGAAGGGCGTCGAGGACAACCGCATCCCCTGGGCAGCGCTGAAGTCGGCATGGCGGCGATCTGCTGGATCGGTCTGCCTCAACTGCGACACTGCGCCCTTGTTCGTCAACTTCGGGAATCCCTGACGAGGTATGTTCAATCGTTACCCCAGGTTCTTTTCCCTCTGCGGCGATTGCAGCCGTTCTTTCGTGGATAGTTCGGCCAAGGACGCCGGGGCCTGGATCGTGGCGAACCTCGATCCTGATTCCCGCCCCGACTTCATCATGGTGTGGGATCGGCGGGTGACGCTGGAGCCGCCGACAAAAAGATACAGTTCCTTGATGAAAGTTCTCTTCCTTCACGGCTGGCAGTCGGTCCCTGGCAGCGTGAAACCGACCTACCTCAAGGATCACGGTCACATGGTCATCAACCCGGCGTTGCCGCACGAGGACTCCGCCGAGGCCGTGCGCATCGCCCAGGCCGAGTTCGATAATCACCAGCCCCAGGTTGTCGTCGGATCGAGCCGGGGCTGCGCTGTCGCCATGAACTTCAGCAGCGGCGATGCCATGCTCGTCCTGCTCTGCCCAGCGTGGAAGAAATACGGCACGGCCAGGACGGTGAAGGCCGGATCGGTGATTCTGCACAGCCGCGCCGACAATGTGGTTCCCTTTGCAGACAGCGAGGAACTGGTCAGGAACAGCGGGCTACCGGAGTCGGCGTTAATCGAAGTCGGCAGCGATCACCGGCTGGCCGAGCAGGAGCCGCTTCGCAATTTACTGGAGGCGTGCGATCAGAGCCTTGAAGTGCGTCGATAAACTGACTGCGAGGGTAGAGTCGCCCCCGATCCTCAGCGCTCCCATACCCGAACTTTCCCATCGGCTGCGGCGTTGGCCAGGTAGCGGCCATCAGGAGAAATTGCCAGTCCATAGACGCCTTTGACCGGCAGTTCGATGCGGCCAACGAGCTTTCCATCCTTGATTGAAAAGGTCTGAATCAGATGGTCGGCACCCACCGTGACAACATCCCCCTTCGGTGCGATGGCCATTTGCAGGACGCCACAGGCCCGCAGTGCCACTTGTCTGATTTCCGACCAGTCCTCGGTGGACCACAGACGAAGGAGGCCGTCTCCCCCCGTCGATGCCAGGAGCTTGCCGTCTGGAGTAAAACGCAGGCACGCCACTACGACCTTGTGGCCTTCCAGCTCGCCCTCTTTCTTCCCTTCGGGGAGGCTTACCCGGTGGATGGGGCCGGTCCCGCCGACAAGCAGTGTGGCGGCGTCGGGCGTAAACGTGAGGACCGTAATTCGCTTGTCCAGTGCGGGGAGAGTCTTCACTTCCTTGCCGGTCTTCGCATCCCACAGGACGATTCGCCCCTTGCCTGAGATCGTGGCCAAATGCACCCCATCGGGAGAAAACCTTGCCGTCGATTGTTTCGCAAGGATGTGGAGGCATTTGCCCTCCGGAAATGACCACACCCGCACCGTCCCGTCTGTTGAGCCGGTCGCCAGCAGCGTACCGTCCGGCGAGAAAGACAGCGAATTGACGCTATTACTATGCCCCTCGAACACACCGTCGGCCTGGAAGCCCGGAACCGACCAGAGGCGGACGCAGGCGTCTTGACCGGCGCTGACCAGGTGTTTGCCGTCTTTGGTAAAAGAAACAGCCTGGGCGTGTCGCCCGTGGGCGTCAATGACAACCGGCTCTCCGGTGGCGTTAGCAGATGACATGATTACCTTTCAGCTTACGCTTGCAGCCCAGGCCCGTTCTTTCCTGACCGACGTGCCGCCAGTTCTCGTTTTCGTTCAGCCGTGTACCTCCACCACGGCCTCTTCGACTCTCCGGCCATGAACCGGACGGCGGCGATAAACGTGTCCAGCAGGCACGGGTCATATCGCTGGCTGGTGGTGCGGCACAAGTCGTCCTACATCGCATAGGGGTCACGCCCCAGCAACGCGGCGGGCGAGGTGATCCCCAGCCGGCGCAGATAAGCGGCAACGGCCTTTCCGCAGTGCGTAGCAATCGGTTGTCGTGGGCGGACTGACGGCGACGGCGTCGTTCGTCATTGCCAAATTGATCGAGTAGGGCCGAGATTTTGCGGGAGGCGCGTTGGGCAGCGGGCAACGAACCCTCAATGAAAGTGGTATCGTCCTGTCGTTCGCCCGAACTTCCCCAGCTATTTTGGGGCAATAATGGTGATCTTCACCGACTCCGTGGCACTCCGACCGACCCAGACATCGTCCTTGATGAATGTCCTATCGTTTTTCAGCTTGTTGTCGTAGAAGCCCACCACCTTGTACGTTCCGGGTCGCAAGCCACGCTCACCGATCAGTCGGAGCAGCTCCAACTCGATGACGATGATCTCGCTCGGCGGAATGGCGATGACGCCTGGTACGCCTGCCGATCGCTCGATGGGCGGTGGCCGCAGAATCGTTTCCTTGCCTTTCTCGTCGGTCAGGATCACGCCGGGACACTGCGCTCCTTCACTGTTCTTGTAGTCCCAGATCATCAGCGGGGTCTTGCTCTCGTTTTTTAGCAAGAGCCTGACCTTGAATGGGCGACCGATCCCTCCCTCACCGAGCTTCCATGTCGTGCCATCGGGCAGGTCTACTGGTAGTAAGGACAGACCTGCCTGCGCGTGTGCGTGTCCTGTCGCGAACGCACTGAAGCCGATAGCCACTACGCTGATGCCCCATAGCGAATTCATGGGTTTCTCCTCGACAACACTACTCTGTCCGATGGGCAACTCAGACGGCAGTGAGCCGGGGCCGGCATAGCACGGTGAATCACGACTACCCTCACTTCGCGTTCAAAACAACTTCGTTGGCCGTCACGGTGCCGGTCCACACGCTTTCCAGATTGAACTTTTTGCCGTCCTCCATGCTGGTATAGCTGACTGTCACCCGATGTTTGCCTGGCTGGGTCACGTTGCCGACACGCAAAGGCTTTTCGGGAGTGGGCTGGAAGATGATTCCTGAGTATCCTCCTCCTGCGACGATGCGTCGGACGCCGCCAGCGGCAATGGTCACGAAGTTCTTTTCCGTCAGACTGGCAATTCTAGAGTACCTCAGCCAGCCGTAGTGGTCACTCCTCAACGTCTTGCCGTCCGGGCCGACCCATTGGACCTTGAGGGGCTGGTTGCCGGCATAATCGCAGATCGTGATTGGTTTGTCCGAGACGTTTTTCAAGGTGAAGAGAACTTCAAAGTATGGCCGGTCGTTGGCCAGATTGTGTTCCACCACTTCGGCCAGGGCAACGAGTCCTTTGACCTCCTTGCCGCCTTCCGGCTTCACTTTCTCTCCTTCCTTCTGCGGGCCAGGAGGCATTCCACGGCGAAAGACGATGATCTCCAGGCCGGACTTGGGCGTGGTCTTGAACTCAGTGGGCCGCTCCTGATCAGGACGACCCTGAAACAGTTTCAGGCTGTCGCCATCAACCTCATAGATCCCGAGGACGGCCGAGGTCTTCTTGGCGGGGAGGAAAGGGAGGTCTATGGAAAAATCAATCCCTTTGGGCTTCTTCGCCGGGTCGATGCGGAATGTCCCGTGAGGAAAATGCTCCGGCCCGGTTGAAGCGAGCGGCATCAACATGAACTCGTTGTCCTTGATCGTTAGTCGGATGTCGAGTTTCTTCACTTCCTGGTCTGAGAGCGCCTTGCCATCTCTCTCCATCGAAACAGCAGTCCATGTACCTTGGAGTTTCACCATATCCTGCTTGGATGTGTCCTCTGGCTCGACCATGAGAGTAACCTCGTTGCTCCAATAGGTCTGCTTGCTGCCTATGGGCGTGAAGCCCATCTTGAAAGACACAGTTGCCAGCGGCTTCCCGGCCAGCAGCAGCAAAGGCAGCGTTTTCTCGTAGGTTTTACCTGGTTCCAATTTCACTATCTCAACAGAGTTTTCTGCGCAGTCCCATCCCTCACAGCATACCCGATTAGTGCTGGACTTCCAATGTTCGTACCAACTACAGTTCATCACCTGGAAGGATTGGGCCGATTTGGACGAGTTCGCGACACGCAAATCAACCTTGAATGGTTCCTTGACTCGAACGTGTTTTGGCTGTGGCTTGATCGTAACAGTGAGGGGATACGCCTCCCCCTCAGCATCTTTCGGCTTGTCGTCGGCCTTCGCCGCAGCCTCCTCCACACTGTCCGTCCTGGCGCTCGTGTTGCCGACTGCCAGCATTCCACAAGTGACCGCCAGCATGCAGAGCGTCAGAAGCACTGCCGCTCCTGCCTTGAGCTTCGTCATCAACATGGCTTTCATCACTCCTTCTATCAGCGCGGCGACGTGAGGTGAGATTCCCGCCACCTGACCTGCTGCAAGTAGGGTTCCGGTCTTGATCGTGTTTGACATCACCGAGGCCGGCACACCAGCCGACGCCATGTTCTGTGATACCACCGTCCCCAAAACGCCACCCGACACGGCCAGACCATGACGACCGAGCCGCTTGGCCAGCATTGCTCTCGCCCGCGCCAGTCGCCCCGCTACTGTCCCTTCGGGCCAGCCAAGTTGCTGCGCCGCTTCCTTGCGGGTCTTTCCCTCCAGATCACACAGAACGACGGGGATGCGGTACTTGTCGGGCAGGCAGCTCAGCTCCTGGTCAAGCAGCGGCTGCAAGTCGAGCCAAAGGGCTGGCTTGATCACTTCGAGTTCCGGCAATTCCTCTACCTGCCTTTCCCTCGCTCTCCTCTTCGCAGCAGTCGCCCGCGCCTTCAACGCGGTCTGGAAGGCCACGCCGTAAAGCCAATTGGCAAGCAATTCTCGTGAAGCAATCGACGCCGCCTTGCGGACCAGGACGAGGAAAGTGACCTGGAAAGCGTCTTCGGCATCATGGTGATTGCGGAGGAGACGGCGGCAGACCCCCCACACCATCGGTCCATGCCGCAGCACGATGGTTGCAAGAGCCGCTTCGTCTCGGCGGTTGATGTAGTCCGCCAGAAGCTGTCCATCGGTCTGACCTGCTCCCTCTCGCAGACCCACGGTCTTCCGAAGGTGCTGGAAGACTTCGTTCATCTGGCTGGTCGCCAAGTCCATTCTCCTTGTGGCAATGGTCGCCCTCTACCTTTACTACTACCCGCTCAAGCCGGTTTGATACACGATTTATTCCGAACCGCTCATCCGGCGACCTCCGATCGTCGCCCCGCCACCTTCCAGATGAATACGCGCGAAGGTGCCTTCATTGCCGAATTCACCTGGTTCAACCACCCAACGCTGCCCGTTTCTCGGCAATGAACGGTAGATGATGCTGCACATGTCGCACGGCCTGGAACACGAGTTGCCGCAGCGTGACGATGCCGGTTTCGCTGTGGACGGCAGTTCGCTGCCATGCTTCGGCCGGCTGCAATCGGAGGATGCGTGTTTCATGCCGACGCAGAGCGGTGAACAGGTCCAGTTGTTCGGCGAGGTCGAACGCCTGGTAGTTCAGCCGTTCGGCGTAGGGCCGTTCATCTACGCCGAGCAGTAGCGGTCGCTCCAGGGCGATGATGCGCTCGATGCGATCCGTGTAATACACCTCCGTGCCGGCAAGGTGGGCGACGACCTCCACCGTACTCCACTTGCCGGGGATCGGTCGGGAAAGAATCTGCTCTGCTGTCATGCCGGCCACAGCGGTGCGCAGGTCGTCCATCCCCCGCTCGTAGGCGGCGATCAGGTCGGCGGCGGCAACGGAATCGTCGTCTCGCTGCATCCCAGCCATGTAATCGAAAAACTGCACGTTGCTTGATTTCGTCATGACGCTCCTGCGTGGGGGCGGACTCGGCGGTTCATCTGCTGCGTGACAGTTGCTTTCCTGCTTCCTCGTCGTGTCTGAGTTTTGCTCACCAGGGCGGTCCCAGCAGGCAAACTATACCAGCACTGCGACGGTGGCAGAAAAGGAGCATCCAGCCCCGTCTTCGCCGGCCCTCGGATGATCTACACCTGAACGCTGCCGTTGCCAGGCCGAGGACCGGCCGGCTTGCTGGGGAGATCCGGCCAGTTGTCGGGCGTCTCGTAGCGCAGGCTTGTCTCCGTGCCATCCACTTCGACTTTGACAGCCTCGCCTTCCCTGGGCTTCAGGTGCCGGTCCTCCTTCGCCTGTGCCAGCACTGCTTCCAGGGCCGCGCGAGCCTGCTTCAAGTTCAGATTCTTGTCTGCCGGCGCGACCGGCTTCAGTTCATCTGGCTGAGGCCGGACCACAACTACGTTCGAGGCAACGGTTCGGCCACCGCGCTTCACCAGGCCGAATTAGACCGCCTTGCCCAGCACGTCCTTCCATGTGATCGGCATCGCATCCAATCCTGTCTCGGCCAGGTACTCCGTCTTGTCGTCAATCCCGACCCGGACTCCACTCTTCAGCACCAGCGCCTCGCCATCGGCTGTGTTCACTATACGATCCACGATCCCCTCGATCTTCTTGCCCGGCTCGACGGCGGCTTGCGCGGGGGCTTCCTGCTTCGCTGATTTCACCGGCTTCGGCAGCACACGGAACACCAGATCGGCCGAGCGGAAGCTCTTGCCCTCCCAGCACACTCGGTAGACGCCGGGGCGGTCGAAATAGCTTCCCAGAGCATAGGCGAAGACCAGGTGATCCCCAGCCGGCAGTGCCTCAAAGCGGTCGTCGCGTGGCCCGTTGCCGAGGATGAAGGCGGAGTCCGCCAGGGGCTTGCCGTTGACGCTGAGCTTTGAGGAGGCAACCTTCGGGTCGATGACCTTGTCACCGTCGTTGACCAGGGTAAAGGTGATCTGACGGTCGCCGGTTCTGCCTTCCTGGAACACGGGGCGGTTGATGCTGAGACCGGCCCACAAGGGTTTCGAGTCCGCTCTGGGGGCTGGCGCGGCCTTGAGACCTTCCCCAGCAGGCTGCGCTGCGAGCGGCGCGTGCAGCATCACGCCGGTGCTGAGTAAGCCCAGGCCGATCAGACAGAGGGCCGCCACGGGACCGAGTCTCGCCAACCGCATCATCTTCAGGACTCCTTCAGCAAGTACGACCGCCGGGGTCGCCTCGGCTGCGGCCGGCTGGCCTGTGACAAAGATCAGAGCCGATCTGGTTGTGGATGCTCCCAGACTGGAGGCCGAGGCCACCGCCATGCCACGCAGGACCTCGGATGCACCCAGCGCGACCGACAACGTCAAGCCGCGCCTGGCAAGCCGGGCATGCAGGCGTTTCCGCCCGCGCTCCAGGCGGCCCTTGACGGAGCCGGGCGTCCAGCCCAGCCGCTGCGCAGCTTCCTCCTGCGAGAGACCATCGAGACAGCACAGGGCCAGGGCAGGCGGTAGACCTCCGGCAGACGCTGGACCTCGGCTTCCAGCTCGGCAAGAAGGTCGCGGGCAGTCAGTGCCGCCAGCGGATCAGGACGAGGATCAACCCGTTCGGGAATGCCGGTGGAAGATTGAATGGATCGAGGGCGACTGTGGGCGTGCCGCCGAGCCTTCAGGGATACACGGTAGGCGACGCCATAGAGCCAGGCTCCCAGCGCGGCGGGACGGCGGAGTGCTGCCGCCTTGCGGGCCAGGACAAGGAAGACGGCCTGGAAGGCGTCCTCGGCCGCGTGGGCATCGCCTAGAACCCGACGACAGACGGAGAGGACCATTTGCCCGTGGCGTGCTACGAGGGCAGTGAAGGCGTCCTGATCACGCTGTTGGGCAAAGCGACCGAGCAGCTCGGCGTCGGAAGCGTCGTCGGGCTGTGCCGCATGGCGGCGCAGGTCACGCATCAGGCGTGTGAGTGTCGGTTGCACCAGCCGATGTCCTCCGGGCGCGGTCGGGCCGTCTGCATCATACTGCCTGGCTCGGGGGATTGCCGCACACGGGGGTTCTCAGTCGGAGGTGGGGCGGGCTGGTCCAGCGAGCGGCATGGTCATTGAAACACAGGCCCATGATGCCGCCGGCGCAAGCGGCATCCACGGCCGGCCGTAGTTTCAATATGCGACAGGTGAGGTAGAGGTTGCCGATCCGAGGCGTGGTGGCGACCATTTCCCTATAATAATTAAGAAGGAAGAAGAAGGAGTGGTATAGGAAAGTGGTCGCAACTTTGGCACGGATCGGCAACGCAGCCATACATTCATGCACGTTGCGCCGAGATTCCGCTCGGAACCATCTCCGCTGGCACGCCAACCACCACAACCGCAGATTCAACCTGTGTCCATCCGCTCCGTGTTGACCCCCCCATTGGAGCCGCCGCCTCACCGTCCACCGTGTTTACCGTCGTGAGCCTTGGTCTGATCGGCACGGAGGAGCCTTTGAGTGCGCGACGGATCGGCAGGATGTCGGCGGTGAGCATCACAGCAGAAGACAGACTGTTTGCTCAGGGCGGGCGAGGCGGACCGATGCTTCGGGCCAGCGTTTCCGCCCCATGATCATGTCCATCGTCAGCCAGACTGCGGCTGTCGAGCGTGCGCAAGGCCGGCAGCTCCGAAGTTCGTCTCTCGAACTCTGGTGCGTCCTTCCATCTCGCGCATTGTTGTCGCGCTTCCACCTCGCTCCTGGGCATCATCGTCTCCTGTGCGCTGGCGAGCGTCACGCCACCAAAACATCGGCGGAGTGCGGGCAATACCGCACACTGGCGCACGTCTGCACCGTCACAACACCTCCGAGATAACTATTTTTCCGTTCGACGAACAAAACGCGCAGGCTGACGTCTTATTACCTTAGCGGGGCAAGCTCCCACTCCGGGAGAGGCCCATTCACTGCTCCCCCTGGGTGGGCAGCAAGCGATGCAAGGAGGCGGCATGAACCGCACGAAGCGCTCGGAAAAACTGGAACTCTTCATCACATTCCCCAAAGGCCAGACGGAGAAACCCGCACCCTGGCTCCACTTTCAACTGACGAAGGTGGACGCGACGGGCTACCCAAAGTTTGACAAAGAAGACGATCCCTCGCTCATGGAGGTGGTGATCCAGCGTGGAGTCCCATGGCAAACGGTCGCACACTACCTCCGCAAAATCGCCCGTAACGTCGAGGACCTGGGCGGGCGAGTGCCGACCGTGCGGCACAGCGAGGTGGTAGGAGACGCCATGCCGGGTGGCGCACTCCCGACCCGGGTCTGCCTGGATATGTCCGAGGAGAACGGGAACATGAAGCCACCCGGACGAACCGCCTGAGTCGCACCTCCCGCGACCGACACGCTGCTGGCATCTGGGCGCGTGGCTCCCTGCGGGATTTCGGACTCCCACGTATGGTCCGACCAGAAAAAAGGCCGGCCAGTCCTCAGTGACGGCCGGCCTTTTCTGTTAGACGCAACGCATCGCATCCTGATGTGCCGACGACGTTGCCTCGCTGCCGTTGAACTGCCAGCGGCATGGTGACCCATCAACTTCACAGAGGATCGCCTTTCAACGGAGACGCCTCCTCGCTCGGCTACGATTGGCTCACGGCGATCAACGAGAGGTTTGCGGTTGAAGAGGAACTGTTCGACCCGGCCGCCCATGAACGGCGTCCACTCGCTCTCGACATCCTCGATAGGGGCGTGGGGCAGTTTCCGGGTCGCGAGACGCTGCTGTGTGGACTGACCGGCGGTGACGGACCGGCGGTGACGGACCGGCGGTGACGGACCGATCGTCTGCCCGCTGGCTTGCATCTCGCACTGCCATCCTTGAACCGCTGTCGAAAGCAGGGTACGCTGACATTCATCGAGCTGCATTTTCCTCCGATCGGACAGCCCCATGAGCTTCACCAAGACCCTCGCGGACCTGCGACCCGCCCTGCCGTGCTATATCGCCCTAAAGAAATACAACCTGCTGCGCATCACCGACACCTCCTTTGAATTCCACCCGAACTTCGCAGCACCAGCCGTCGCCATCGACATGGCCCGGTCCGTCTTCGTCCTCGGAGCCAGCGCCTGCATCGAGTCCTACAGCATGAGCCGGATGCTTGCCGAGGGGCCGAAGGTCTTCTCGTTCGACGCCTTGACCTGCGAGGCGCTGGAGAACTTCGACCTGAGCGTGGCGACCGCCGATTACTTGCAGCCCTTCCCCTCCGTCGTCATCGAACTGCCCACCGATTATGCCGCCAAGCGGGTCGTGCCTTTCGACTGCGGGGGAACCCACGCCCCCAGCTTCGTGATTGTCCACCATGAGCCGCAGGCGCACTGCGTCATGGTCGCCATGCACTTGACCTCCGGCCAGGTTCTGACACGGCTCCTGAAGCTGGACAATTCCCTCACGCTGGAGGAGACGTGGGCGAAGGCGGCCCGGACCTGGGACGCCAAGGACACCCTCAGCATCAACCCGGAAGAGGAGGTGCTGGGCAGCGCGCTGAGCAAGCTGGCTCTGAACGTCTGCCTGATGGCCACGGCATACGGCGTCCGCTGTCTCGGGCCTGCAAACTCGTCGTACTACGAGCGCCTGAAGCGGTACGCGCTGCTGGCTCGCAAGCGAGGACGGGAGCGGCAGGAGAAGGCCGAGATGGAGCTGCTGCTGGTCCCCGTGCGCTACGGTTTTGAGCAGACAGTGACGCTTTATCGAGTGGAGACAGTTGAGGCCCAGGGCGAAGGGGGCGGGGGCGAAGGAGCCGGCGGCTGGACGGTGAAGCCTCACTGGCGGCGAGGTCATTGGCGTGCGCAGCCGTGTGGGCCGGGAAGAGCGGAGCGGCGGCGGGTGGCGATTCCCTCGGTGCTGGTGAATGCCCATCGGTTCGCGGGGGCCGCGAGCGACACGCAGACGACTTATCGGCTGCCGAAGTAGTCCCGCCTGCGGCGATGCGCTCAAGGCGACGACCCCGAACCATCAGGCCGTGAAGCATGACCGACCCCTCGATCCGTGAGCCTGAGCAGATCCGCCAGGACGCCGCCGGCAAGCTGCGGGCCGTCGCGGTCAGCGATCATTTCCAGGCGATTCTGGGCTGTCTGCTTGGCGAGGACTGGACCACGCCACGGCTGCTCGAAATGACGATTACGCCTGATGGACACTTGCTGGGCCGATGCGAGGGGCAGCCGGGCCTATCGACCTTCATGGGGGCGGCGGACGATCTGCTGAGGAACATTCACGGCATTGCGAAGGTCGCGGAGCTGGACGGTGACGAGCTGGGCTACCTGCTCGGCAGGGTTGCCGAGATCAAGCGACAGCGATGATGGCTCTCACCTTCGCGACGGTACTGGTCAGACACCCGACAGGCCGGACGCTCAGAAACGCTCGCCGCCGATCAGCACCGGCATCCACAGGCCGCGCGTCATGATCTTGTAGTAATAGCTCGCTGGCTCGACGATCAGATAGACATGCTCCCGACCATGCTCGTCGAGTGCCAGCAGCCCTCGGACCCCCTCGCGAACCAGCGCCCACACCTCACCCTCCAGGATCAGGGTTCCCGGCAGCTCGCAGGGCCGCCAGCCAATCTGCTCCCAGCGGCCGGCCTGGATGCTCTCCAGCAGCGCCGCGCTGGTCGCCGGCAGCACGCGGGACTCCCCACGCCGACAGCCCCACGCGACGAGCCGAAGGACGCCTTCATCCAACACCGGCAGGAGCCGTTCGCGATCGCGCCAGTGGAACTGATATTCCTGATCTCCGCCACGGCTGACCATGCGACGGGCCAGACCGGCGCTCTCGATGAGGTCAATGGGCATCTGGTGCGAGGCGAGGGCGGTGGCTAGGATCATGACGAGGCCCGCTGCTGGCCACGCTGGCGGAGCTGCCTGGCGATTTCCCTGACGATCTCGATGGGTTCGATATTCGTGCAGCGCGAGAGGATCTGAACGAGGCGTTCCCAGGTCAGCGAGTCTGGTTGTGACTCCTCTTTCTGGACGAACGGAAGAATGACGGGATGATGGCGCGCAGGGGTGCGTGAGGACCGAGGTCGCGGCTTGCGCGACATGGTGCGGCTCCTGAGAGGGTGGGCGATCTTCTTGACACTACTGCGCCTCGATTAGTGTACGCAAGTATATTTCTCGAATGAGACCACAAGCGAGACCTTCAGATCAACGCAAGAGTGATCCCCCGCGCCTCCACTGAAACGCCAGTTGCGATTCGTCGTAACTGGCTTTTTCTGCTTTGATTTGCGTCGATTCGCCTCTGCTCATTGTCGTTCTGAAGCCCCTTGTCTGTTCTGAAATCGTTCTGAAACGCCGCCTACCGACATATGATCAGAACAGGAATCCACTAGAATTCACCCCACTGGTGAGGATCGTTCACGCTGCGGGGTGAGACATGGGGACACCGAAACAACTTGATGACGGTCGATTCTACGCGAACGTCGGATACACCACTGTCGGCTCACGCAGCCAGCCGAAGTTCATGCTGGGGCGGCACCCCGCCCAGGCTATTACCCGCGCAGACCTCATCGAGCAACTTTGGGAATGCTCCGTCGATATTGCCCGCGATGCGCACGAACAGCCCGCCTGGGACGAGGTTGGGCTTGCCATCGCCAAGGAGATCGCAGCCGGCGAAACGACGATCTATGTTGAGATTGACGCTTGTGACAGTCCCGAACTGGCAGTAGGCGTTCTTGCAGACTGGCAAAATGCCGTCCCTGGTGTTCGGCCCCAACTCCGAGATCAAGCCGTTCATGAGCGAGGCGTTCAGCTTCGCCGCCAGGAAGCCCAGAAGCACATCAGCCTCGGTCGTGAGCTTCTCGAAACCGGCGGTTCGCAGACGCTCCCCGAAGCAATCAAGGCATACGTCGCCTCACTCAAACTGAATCCCCAGTACCTGATCAGCGACAAGACACGTCTCACGGAGTGGGGCAAGGTCAAGATCGACCTCATCGAGTTCTGCGCCGACCACATGCCGGACGTGCGGCTCACGGACCTGAAGATGCAGAAGATCAACGAGCGTTTGAACCTCCTCGGTGCGCGGCCTCCGAAGAAAACACCCGGCGGCGTTCAGACGACGATTCCGATCTCCAGAAAGTACGCCTCGACGCTGATCAATGAGTTCCGGCAGTTTTTGAACTGGCTCCATGAAGCCGACGAGTTCTTCTGGGAAAAGCCGAGCGACTATGCCGTCAAGCCGATCCGAGTCAAGAGAGACGCCGTCAGTAACGGACCCGTGCGGGTGGCAACCTATGACCTTCCTGAGTTGGTGATCCTCTGGCAATACGCGTCCCCGTGGGAGCGATGCCTGATGGCTCTGGCGTTGAACACGTCGTTCGGGATGGCAGAAGTCGCCACCCTGTTCCGCGCACAGGTTCTGCTGAAGACCAAGCACCCACATGCTTACGAGTTGAAGTTCGTGAGCGACGACCGCGATTCGTGGATCAGGCGGCATCGCGGAAAGACCGAGGTCTACGGCGAGTGGAAGTTGTGGGGTGTGACGGTCACCGTTGTCGAGTGGCTCCTCCAACACCGCCCTCACTCCAGTGAGCCTTACCTCGTCTTGACCAAGGAAGGCACGCCCTTGAAGGTCAGGGGGCAACGAAACACTCAGATCGCCAAAGCCTGGACGCGACTCCTGAACCGGGTCCGCGCCGATCACCCCACCTTCCGCAAGTTGAGCTTCAACAAGCTGAGGAAGACCGCCTCAAACTGGATCAGGCAAAGTTACGGCGATTACCTGGGCGAACTCATGCTCTCCCACGGCGAACCCTGTGAGGGCGACATCAACGCCTACACCAACGAACGGTTCGCGGATCTGCACGCCGCCACTGATAAACTGCGAGAGTGGCTGGAGCCGGTGTTCAGCAGTGTCCCCGACCCGTTCCCGGTCCATGAAAAGCTCGGCGGCGTGAACATCAGTCGCGGCACCATCGACCGCATCATCGAGTTGCATCTCGCAGGCGACCGCGTTGCCCTGGTCGCCGAGAAAGTGAACGTGTCCACGGAAACAGCACGCCGGTGGATCAAGAGGTATCAGCAACAACAGGCGGCGCACATGCAAAAACAAACAGGCTGACATGGGGATAGACCCACCCCCGGATGGAACCAGAATCCAGACCTCTGCGCAAGAAGTTGTTGCATTGATGAAAACGAAACAGGTTCGATGACCTGGCGAGAACTCGGCGATGACGAACTTTCAAGACAAGGTCGGGTTCATCTGGTCCGTCGCGGACCTGTTACGCGGCGACTACAAGCAGAGTGAGTACGGCAAGGTGATCTTGCCGTTGACGGTGTTGCGCCGGCTGGACTCGGTCTTGGAGAAGACGAAGACGAAGGTGCTGGCGAAAGCCCAGGTGTTGCCTGCCAAGGCGGATGAGCAGATCAAGCACGTCATGCTCTGCCAAGCCTCCGGGCAGTCCTTCTACAATCTCTCGAAGTTCACCTTCAAGACGCTGCTGGACGACCCCAACCACCTTGCTGCGAACCTCAACCACTACATCACCGGCTTCTCTGCCAACGCCCGTGAGATCTTCACCGACAAGTTCAAGTTCACCGAGCAGATCCAGCGGCTCGATGAGGGCAACATCCTGTTCCTCGTCGTCAGCAAGTTCATGGAGATCAACCTCCACCCCGACGCGGTGGACAACGTCACGATGGGCTACGTCTTCGAGGAACTGATCCGCAAGTTCTCCGAACTCTCGAACGAGACTGCCGGTGAACACTTCACGCCGCGCGAAGTCATTCGCCTGATGGTGAATCTGCTCTTCCTCGAAGACGACGACGCCCTCCGCAAGAAGGGTGTGATCCGCACGCTTTACGACCCGGCGGCAGGCACCGGCGGCATGTTGTCGGTCGCGGAGAACTACCTCCGCGAATTGAACGCCTCGGCAACGCTCAAGACCTTCGGTCAAGAACTCAACCCCGAGTCCTTCGCCATCTGCAAGTCGGACATGATCATCAAGGGGGAGGACGCGGGCAACATCCACTTCGGCAACTCCTTCACCCAGGATGGGCTTGCCGGCGACAAGTACGACTACTTCCTGAGCAACCCGCCCTTTGGCGTGGAGTGGAAAAAGGTCGAACGCGACATCCGCGATGAACATGAAAAGCTGGGCATGGGCGGGCGGTTCGGGGCTGGCTTGCCCCGCATCAACGACGGCTCGTTCTTGTTTCTGCAACACATGATCAGCAAGTTCAAGCAGGACGGTCAAGGATCGCGGCTCGCCATCGTGTTCAACGGCTCGCCTCTGTTCACTGGCGGTGCCGGATCTGGCGAGAGCGAGATCCGCCGGTGGATCATCGAGCAGGACTGGCTCGAAGCCATCGTCGCCCTGCCAACCGAACTGTTCTACAACACCGGCATCTCGACCTACCTCTGGATCGTCACCAACCGCAAGAGTTCGCGGCGGCGCGGCAAGGTGCAACTCATCAACGCCGTGTCGTTCTTCCAGAAGATGCGGAAGAGTCTGGGCAACAAGCGAAGCGAAATCAGCCTGCCGCAGATCGAGGACATCACCCGCATCTACGGGAACTATCGCGCAGGCTCGCACTGCAAGATCTTCAAGAACGAGGAATTCGGCTACAACCGCATCACGGTCGAACGCCCCCTGCGGCTCAACTTCGCCGCCACGCCGGAACGCCTGGAGCGTGTCAAGGACGAGGTGCTACGCGGCAAGCTCCGCACGGCTCTGGCGAAGTTGTCCGGCATCATTAAGAACCGCGACACCTTCACGACCAAGCTGAAGGCGGCGTTGAAAGCCGCCGACATCACACTCAGCCCCACGGCGTTGAAGAACCTGATCGCGGCTCTTAGCGAACGCGACGGCACCGCCGACATCTGTACCGACCGCCAAGACAAGCCCGAGCCGGACCCCGAACTGCGCGACTTCGAGAACGTGCCGCTGACGGAGAAGATCGAGGACTACTTCGAGCGTGAAGTCAAGCCACACGTCACTGACGCCTGGATTGACCACACCAAGACGAAGAAGGGCTACGAGATCCCGTTCACCCGACACTTCTACGAGTACACGCCCCTGCGCCCGCTGGAGGAGATCCAGGCTGAGATCCTGGGCCTGGAAGCGGACATTCAGCAGATGCTGAAGGGAGTGATGACGTGAGCCAACGATCATTGCCTTCGGTCTGGTTTGAAGAGCCGCCTTCGCTTTGGGGAACTGCGAAGCTGAAGCACTTGGCTTCCTTCCAGAGCGGCGACGGTATCACTGCTCATTCCATCGACGGCGAGGGGGAGTATCCCGTCTACGGCGGGAATGGGCTTCGTGGCTACACGTCGTCCCATACGCACGACGGCGACTACAT
>JBBSDR010000003.1:0-21919 GCA_038240465.1 Gemmatales bacterium | reverse complement strand
AGGTAGTTCCGCCTCGAAGAGGACTTTGTCGTTGTCGTCGCGCAACTGGACGCTCTTCAGAGTTGTCGTCGAGGTCACCTCGAACGTCAGCGGTTGATCCCGCAGCGCAACGATGTACTCTCCGCCGGCCGGGAAATCGCGGAACTTGACGACCGGCTTCGGCGGCGGCGGTCTGGTGAACCGCACCTGCACCTTGACGCTCTCTCGACTCTCCCCGTCTTTGTTGGCAATCCAGAACTCGAGCTTGTTGTCCCCTTCTTTCTCGAGAACGACGTCCAGCAGCGTCACCTTCCAGAGGCCCTTGTCGCGGTCGAGCAATTCCGTCTTGAGACGGCCATCGCGAAAGAAGGCCTCGTTCACCCCCTTCATCCGGGCGGCGATGGGCGGCAACTCGGCTGGCGATTCGACTTCCATGCTGACATCCAGCACTGCGCGTTCGACTTCCCCGGGCAGATCGACCTTCACGATGCGAGGCGGACGGCGATACGTTACCTGGCGCGCCTCGCGAACCGTGTCGCCCCACTGGTTCTCCAGCCGGACCACAATGTCATTCGTCCCGGGAAGGAGTTTCACCGTCGCCTCGAACTCTTTGTCCTTCGCGCCGCGACCTTTTTTCGCCTGCCGCGTGCCGTTCACCAGCACCTCGATGGTGTACGGTTGCTGGTTTTCCAACGGCGTCAGTTTGGCCCGGACATCGACCGTGTCCTCATACATCTGTTGGTCGTTATTCGGCTTCTCCAGGCTGAACCGCGCCACCAACGGCTTGTAGAAGAGGACTACTTTCTCCTCTGCCTCCGGGCTATTGCGCGTTTTGGCCTTGTAGACAAGAGTCTGTTCGCCCGGCTTCAGATCGAGCTTGTCAGCGATGGGGAACCGTTTGGTTTTTCCGGCCTCGAAGTTGGACAGCGGCTTGCCATCGAGCGTCGCTTCCACAAGGTCTTCCACGCCGGAGACCGAACCCTCGATGTGGACCGAAGGAACGGAGACCTCGATTCGCTGGCCCGGCACCACGGCAATCGGCTCTGCGCCCTTGTTGCCCGGCACGACCCGCAAGACAAACTTCGGCGCGGGACGTTCCTGATAGTAGCTGACGCGCAGGGTCTTGACGGCCGTCTCATCCTCCTCCAGGTCCTTCGAGGCGCCCGCGTTGACGGCCCGAATCTCGAAGGTGTTCGGCCCCTCCTTCAAAGTGAACGGCCGGCGCAGGGAGGCTCCATCCAGTTTGACCGCCTCGCCGTTCAGGAACACCCGTACCTCCTCCTCGGCCGCCCCTTGAAGCACCCGTGCTTCGAGAGGGAACGGGGCCTTGTTCGTGTAGGCGACCAGGCGAGTCCGGTCTCCCTCGGGGAAGTATTGTTTCAGCCATTCGTCGGCGAACTCGATGCGCGGACTTTCGGGCAGATAGTGATACGCAAGCTTTTGATCGAGTTGACCGAGGCCGCCGTCTGTCTCCAGACGCACCTCGACGACATGGGCGCCGCGTCCCCATTTGAGCCGGGATAGGTCCGCCTTCCAGGTCCGGCCTTGCTGCTTGTCGAACGGCTTCCAGGGATCGTTGCCCTTGCCGTCCAGCCGCCAACTCGCGCCGCTGATACGGTCGAGCGGGAAGGGACGCCGCAGTTCCAGGCGCAGCGTCAAGTCCCGAGAGCGGGCGAGGGGCCGGTCGACGATGCGCCGGTTGCCCGGATCGAGTCCATCCAGGAAGCCTTCCATTTCCGGCTTGGGTTTGTTCTTCCACTCCTTGAGCGCCTCGGCGAAGTTGCCACGCAGCACCAGATATTTGAGGAGTCCATTCGACTCGTAGTTCTCGCGGTACTGTTTGGCCGGGACGAACTCGATCGGCTTCTCGAGTTTGTCGGGGTTGAAGTGCCAGCCGAGAAACTCCTCGGCCTTTGCCGTGCTGACGTCGTATGGCCCCATCGAGGTCCAGGCGATCCAGTGCCGCTCGGCCGGCTTGCCGCCCCGCGTGACGAACAGGCTCACAAACGGCTTGCGTTCGTCAGTCCCCTGGCCGACCTCGACTTCGACGTCCTCGGCCTGAGCTGCTCCAGGTTGCCGGACGCGCAGAACGGCTTTCGTTCCCGGCTTCGTGTCGAAGAAGGTTGTGTAGAACTCGCGTGCGGTGGCCAACGCGCGGAACTTGCCTGCCGGCACAACGCCCTCGATGACGGCCCCTTCTTTGAGGACGCTGCCCTCGGGAACGCGGGCGACCTGCACGGTGTTGTCCTTTGTCACCACGACAATGGAGGGCAGCGCGCCGGCCTTGCCTAGCACCTGGTCGAGGCTGACCATCGTCCACAGACAGACGGTCTGATCGGCAGCGGCGGAAGCGAGGAACTTGCCATCGGCGGAAAAGGAGAGCGAACGCACCACGCCGACATGGCCGGCGAGCTGGCGCACCTGCGTTCCGGAAGCGATGTCGTACACGGCCAGGAAGGGTTGCCGAAATTCGTCGAGCCAACCGGCGGCCAGCAGCGGTCCGAACGGGCTGCCGGGACGCGGCGGCAGCAGAGCGCCGGCGGTGAGCGTCGCTTTCGCGCCGAGGTCAATCGTTCGCGCCTTGAACTCCGGACCGGTGACGGTGATGATGGTCCTGCCGTCCTCCAACTTCGGCACCACGTCCCAGCCGGTCTTGTCGGGAGTGTCCTTCTCCCAGGCCTTGTCATCGGCCAGCATCTGGCGATTGGTGATGTCGAAAATCATCGGGGTGCCGTCCACCTCGCTGAGGAACAGGCCCCGATTGTCGCCCTTCTTTCGGAACGAGACGGTTTTGAAGCTGGTGCCGGCGCCGCGCAGCACCTGGGGCCGCAGCGTCTCGTCCTTCAGGTCGGCGGCCGAATAGACGAGGATCTGCTGGTTGTCCGCGTCGGCCACGGCGACATAGGTGCCTTTCGGCGAGACGGCCACGCGGCGGAGGTTGTACTGGAAGGCGCCGACCGAGTGGCGCGCCAGCACGCGATTTCCCGCCAGATCGAGCAGAAAGAGGAAATCCTCAGGGGCGATGGGAGCAGACGGGGTTCCTCGACTCTGGGCCAGAACAACGGCGCGATCAATCGGGCCATTGGCCCGAGACGCAAAAGCCGTCAGGTCGCGCGGCACGAAGAACGGGACGTTGGCGGCAGGGTCCGGATCAAGTTCAACCTTCGTCGCGGCTTGAACGGCCGGCCTCCCCGCCTCCGTCCGCCACAGCCTCACCACTCCCTTTCGATCGTGGAAGCCAGCGGTCAAAAACTGTCCCGCCTCCGGTCCCGCGACGGCCGTGTTGTTCTCGATCCCATCGTCGGCCTCTTCAGGGCGCTCGCGACCGGCGTCCCAGACGCGCACCTTGCCATCCGACCAGGCGACGGCGACGCTGACGTCTTTCTCGCCCTCGCCGGTGTGCCAGGCGGTGAGGCCCGGCCTTGTTCGCGGCTTTTTCGTGTCGATAGTCGTCCCGGCCAGCGAGGTTGCTTTCGCGACATCCCAAAGTTGGACTCGGGCGGTGAAGTCGTTGGGCTTGCCGGTCGGCTCCTCGGCGGCCGAGACGAGCAGGGCAGACTTCTTGTCGTGCGCCGGCAGGAATGCCAGGGAGCGGACAACTCCCGCATGGCCGCGCAGCACCTTGAACACTCGTTCGTTGTTGACGTTGAAGACGAAGATGGTGCCTTCATCCTGGAGCATCGCCTCGGTCTTGGTGCCGAGCGACGGCAGGACCATGCCGGCCGTGCGGAAGTCGGCCCGGTCCCGATGGACGCCGAAGCCGCCGACCGCCAGCCATTTCCCGTCGGGTGAGACGGCCACCGCGTTGATCGCTCCCGACAGGCCCGGCGCGACCGGGACACGGAAAGCGATCGGACTCAGTTCAAAGGCGCCCTTCTTCAGCGCCCAGACGCGGACGACCTTGTCGAATCCCGCTGCGTATAGCCGTTCGCCATCCGGACTGAAGGCGATGGTGTTGATGGTACTGGCCGGCCCGCCCGGTTCGAGCCGGAGGATGACCTTGTCCGCCTGGCCGTGGACGGACTTGCTGCCCCACAGGCAAGCGAAGAGAGCGACGAGGAAGAGCATTGCTTTCATGGCGACTCCAGGCAGTTGGAGTATTGGGAGGTCACTGTTGGGGGACGCTCTCCCATCATGCCGTGTCCGCGCGCGCATCGCAAGCGTCTCTTTTCCGTTGCAACGTCTCTCGCGCGTGCTACGATGAGCGCATTGCGGACTGGTCCCCGAGCGAAAGAGGTGCCGCCATGCTTCAGTTCGAGAACGACAAGGGTGTGGAGTTCTGCGACGGCCTGACACGACGCGATTTCCTGCGCGCCGGTGTCCTCTCCGCGGGAGCGGTCGGCCTGACGCTGGCCGAACTGGCCCAGGCGAAGACCGACAGCGCGCGCGATCTCAACTGCATCATCCTTTTCCTCGTCGGCGGTCCCGGCCATCTCGACACGTTCGATCTCAAACCGGGTGCGCCGGCCGAGGTGCGCGGTCCCTTCCGCCCCATTCACACGCGCACGCCCGGCGTCGATGTCTGCGAGCATTTCCCGCGTCTGGCGCAGCGGGCGGATCGTTTCGCCCTGGTGCGCTCCGTCCATCATGACGAGGCGCCGATTCACGAGACCGGCCATCAACTGATGCAGACCGGCAGGCTGTTCCGCGGCGGCCTGGAGCAGCCGCACTACGGCGCTGTGCTTTCGCATCTCAAGGGACAGCGCGAACCGGGTGTTCCCGCATCGGTCGTGCTGCCGTCCGCAGTCGGCAATACCGGCGTCAGCATCAGTCATGGCCAGTCCGCCGGTTATCTCGACGCGCGTCATCAGCCCTTCGTGATCGAGGCCGATCCTGCGCGCCTCGAAGGCCGTGCCTTCCTCGCCGCTGTCGATGCCGCTCACCGGGTTCACGATACCGGCGTCGCGCTGCCCGAGGCGAGCCAGGTCTTCGGCGCCAGGGCGAAGAAGGCATTCGATTTGTCGAAGGAGTCGGACGACCTGCGCCGCAGCTATGGCAGGAACACCTTCGGCCAGTCCTGTCTGCTGGCCCGGCGGCTGATCGAGCGCGGCGTGCGGTTGGCGACGGTCAACATGTTCGAGAGCGTCTTCGACCGGCTCACCTGGGACTGTCACGCCGACGGCGGCGGGTTGGCGACAACGCTCGACGACTATCGCGACGTACTCTGTCCGATGTTCGATCGTGCCTATGCGGCTCTGCTCGACGATCTGAGTGAGCGAGGGCTGCTGGAGACGACGCTGGTGCTGGCGATGGGCGAGTTCGGCCGGACGCCGAAGCTGAACCCGCGCGGCGGCCGCGATCACTGGCCGGGCTGCTGGTCGGTGCTGTTCGCGGGAGGGGGAGTGCGCGGCGGACAGGTGGTCGGTTCGTCGGACCGCATCGGCAGCGAGCCGCGCGAACGTCCGGTGAAGCCGGCCGAGATCGCCGCGACGGTCTATCACGCTCTGGGACTGAATCCGCGACAGACGCTGCCCACTCCTGATGGCCAGGCACTGCCGCTTGCCGACGCCGAACCGATCCGCGAGTTGTTTCAGGGCTGAGAGTCTGTTCGGCAAACCTGTGGCGGCAAGTTTCCAACTTGCCGAAAGCCTGGATACCCCGAGGAATCGGCAAGTTGGAAACTTGCCGCCACAAGCTTCTGGGACAGACTCGTAGACTGAACTTCAGGAGGGGTAGAAGCCGTGGCCGACTTCATCACACCAACCGCCCGAGCCGTGTTTCTCTGCGGTCAGGTCGGAGACGCCGGTGATGGCAACGTCCATCTGGGCTGGGTCTTCGATGCCATTCGCCCTGAGAAGTATCCGCACACGCAAAAAGCCATCTGCGTTGTCGTCCAACTCACGGACGGTCTTGGCGATGCACCTGTTTCGATCCACATTGTGGAGTTATTTGAAGACCAGGAACCGCGAACCATCCTCCGCTCTCCTTCGACGGTCTTTCACTTCGCCGATCGTCTGACGGTGCATCGAGCGATCCTTCGATTGACCCAGTGTGTCTTTGTGAGGGCGGGCCTGTATCTGATGGAAGTCCATTGCGGAGATGACTGTGTCGGTGATGCCCCCCTGCGACTTCACGACATCAACGAGGACACCCAGGTATGAATGACAACATCCCCCTGCCGCCACCTGATCCGTCGTTCGCGTTTCTCACGACCGATCATCCGATTCCAGTGGTTGAGTTGCCAATGGAAGTATGCCCGCCCGGCACACCTGCTCCCCCCCGCCCCGGCCGTCCCAATCCACTGCTGCGGCCGGCTTCAACACCTGACGGTGTGACGCGAAACGGCGACTGACCAACGAATGGCGAAAAGATCCGCCTGCGGCCTCGCAACCGATGCGAGGCCGCAAGCGGCGAGCAGCACATCAGCGCTTCTCGAGTTGCCAGCGAGCCTGGGCAGCGAGCGCCGAGAAGCGCGGTTGCCATGTGGATTCCGCCAGTTGACGCAGCAGTTTCTTCGACTCGACCGCGTTGCCGGACTGACGCAGATTCTGAGCGCGATCCCACAGAATCTGAGCATTCGTCGGCTCGGCGGCAATCGCTGATGCGAACGCCTGGTCCGCCGTCTTGAGATCGCCCTGGTTCCGCAGAGTCTGGGCGAGACTCACCCACGGCGCTGACTCTCCCGGCTTCTGGCCGACCGGCGTCGTCAGATAGTCCCAGGCCAGTTCCTGCGCGTCCAGTTGCCGCAGGATGCGAGCCGCCGTCTCGCAGGCGCTGTTGCCGTTCTTCGACAGACTGCGCCAGCGATCCGCAGTCCGCACCACTCGCGCCAGGAAGTCCTCCGGCGGCTTCACCTTGAGCGTCACCATCGCCTCGCCCAGGTCCTGCAAGTGCGCCAGGACGGTGCGATACTCCTTGTCGATGGTGTCCTGACGCATCACTTCCGGCCGATCGCGATACTCGGCGTCGAGCGCTCGTTCCAGACACTCCAGCCGGCGTGCGCTCTGTTCGCGGCTGCCGGCCACGCTGCACGCCAGCCGCCACAGGTTCGCCTGCTTCGACCACTCCGCATCGTCGAGAAGCGGTTGCAGCAGACGCTCCGCCTCGATCTCCTGGCCGTTCGTATTGAGGAACTCGATCGCGTCAACCGTGAGCAGCAGTCGTTCCTTGCGCTCCTTGATGCCGTCGAGAGCGAGTGCCATCAAGTCCTGGGCCAATGGTTGATCGTCGAGTTGCCAGCACTGTCGGGCCAATGCCAGCACTGCCGGCCGCTGCTTCTTGTCGATCAGTTCGCGGGCAGTGCGGCGGATGACTGTGTTCCACTCGTCCCGGGTCTTGCCGTCTCCAAGCAGCGCCTTGTGAAAATCGTCGTCGATGGCGAGCAAGCGGTCCTGTTTGCGCTCTGACTCGTAGAGCGCGATCCAGGCCTTGCGGGCCTCGTCGCGCTGTCCGGCACGGAACAGGGCGCGGGCCTGCTCGTACTGCGCCACCGTCTGCAGTCCCGGCGTTTTCAGGTTGTGCTGCCAGAGGCGCGCCAGAGCATCGCGGACGTCCTTGGCGTCTTTGTTGGCCTGAGTCGCCTCGGCGGCGCGATCGGTCATCAGCCCGAGAAGGGCGAAGCCGAAATGCGTGTTCTTGTGCTTCTCCGCGTAGTCGAGCGCGGCGGAGAGCGCGTCTTGCCGCTGGCGTTTGTTGCCGTCGAGGACCTTCGCATTCTGCCAGCGCTGGAGGATGGCATGAGTGACCGCGAGGTGTCGCAACGCGCCGTCGCCCCACTGAACGCTGCCGACGGCCCACTGACTGGCGTGCTGCCGCAACACCGGTGACGAGTGCAGCGCCAAATACTGCGCCAGCGGCTCGTCGCGATGTTCGCTCAGCACGTCGAGGTTCTGGCCATCGAGGTTCTGTCCTGCGGCGGCGAGCAACACATACAGGCCGAGTTGGCGCTGATCGCGGCCGTGGAACGACTCGCGGAAGAGCTTCAGCAGGTTCTCGCTGTTGCCCGCGGCGAAGTCAGCGGCGAACAGGGCGGTCGCGTCGGCGAAGGGCAGGTCTTCGTTGCGGCGATACTTGAGTTTCCGCGTCTCGATGATGTGTTCGCGTGTACGATAGGGCAGCGGCAGGACGACAAGGCCCTTGAGGTCCGGCTTGAGGTCCGGCGTTTTCGCGTCGGCGAGGGTTGTCTTGCGGCTGAACATTTCCTTGTTCTGGGTATCAAGAATACGAATGCCGCCGTCCTTGTTGAGGAGGATGCGAGTAAGCACCGTCTTCGCGGGCATCTCGATCACTTGCTGTTCGCTCAGTCGTCCCTGCTCATCGAAGATCAGATGCAGCCGAGTATAGGAGAGCGGCTTGCCCTTCGCGTCCTTGAGGCTATCGATGCCGTGCGGCACAACGGCGACGGTACGCTCGCCGGCCATCACAAGATCGGCCCCACGAGCGAGGTCTTCGGCGTGCGGCAGCGCCATCGGTACCAGACGCGAAAATTCCTGGCGATGGAACCGGCTGAGTTTACGTTTCGCGCCGATGTGCAGATCGGGATAGAGGTGCCAGAGGTTGTCGCCATCGCAGACCACGCGCTCCCGGAACCCGGGGAAAACCGTGCCTTCAAAGACATAGCGCCCCTGGCCGTCGAAGGTGATCGTCAGCGCCGGTTCATCGCCCTCGGCGGGCAAGGTGAAAGCACGCCAGCCGGTCTGGCTTGCCTTGTCGAACAGCTTGCGCGCCTCGTCGTCGATCTTGCCGGCCTTGCTGGCGGGAGACGGCGCGGCCTCGGCTTCGATGACAGCGAGGACGTCGGCAACGCTGGTGTTCATGCCCGGTGCGTAGGACACAAGATCATAGAAGAGCGAATCGTTACCGCTGAATGTAGGCCGACGATAAAGCAAGGCGGAAGAGCGAGCGACCTCCTGAACATCGTGGATGCCGTCGATGCTGCCGTGAATGCGGTCAAAGGTTAGATGCGAAGGTTGATCGGTGGCCCAGAATCGCGTCCAGTTGGCCTTGATCTGGCCCTCGTTCTCGGAGTTGACCAGCAACTCGTCCATTTTTTCATTTGGACTGTTCAGAATCGGCAGCAACTTCCTCAGAAGTGCGGCGTCATCCATCTTCGTGTTCCCTCTGGTGATGGGTACGCCTGCAAGGTCGCCCTGCGGGAGGACTCGCCCCACTTCGTCAGGCTTGCCCTGGCCTGGTAGAAGACCTTCCACCGAAATATCCTGAAGACTCCGGTAGAAGAATTCCTCGTGATGCATCTTCCGGGAACTGTCTGACGCCAATCGGCTCTGCGTCCGGGCGAGGGTCACCGCCGCTGTCGCCACTGGATTGTCCGGGTCCAACTCGTTAGCCAGTTTGGCGTACATCTCGGCTTCCTTGTACTTGCCCTGCTTGTAGTAGGAAGTGAATTGCTTCATCAGTTGGGCGGCATTTTTCCCACTGCTCACTTCGGCGAGTGCGCGGGCGGTCATTACTTGCTGAGGTTGCAAGAGACCCTGCGAAGTGGATCGCGTGACGATGGTCTGCAACACTTGCTTTCCGGATGGCCTGGCGGTCTTCTTTGGATCAATGCGGTTGCCAACGTCGTCCTCGGCGTAGACTTCAATCTTCTCAGGACACGGATACAAGGCCCAGTGGTCCTTGCGGCCGCGATCCACCTTGTACTGCTGATACATCGCCTCGTTTTCCAGCACCAGCAACGATGTGAACGGACTCATCACATACTGCCCCTTCGACAACTCAACGATGCGTTCCTTGTGCTTGGCCGAGTCCTCGGCGAGCAAACGGTCGATCTCCAACTTCGCCCACGTTCGCGGCAGATATCCCGCTTCCTTCGCCATTTCGTTGACCACCAGGGCATACTCGACGTTCTTTCCCGCACAGCGACCGCGAATCGTCAACTTCTCCGGCAACGTGTTGCCTGTCAGCCGGGCGACGGCGCAGACCTCCTCGCCCTGCGTCAACAGACTGCTGCACGTCAAGTAGCGGTTCTTACCACCCTCATCACTGACGCTGACGTCGAGCAATCGCGGTGCAGACAGGATGGAGGCCAACTCGAAGGACCGCCATGAAATCGGCTCGTCGGGATTGATCTGCGTGAACAGTCCGCCGGTCTTCTCCGCCGCAGTTTTCATCAGGCTGCGGTTCCAGCGCCGGCCAACGCCGATACCGACATAACAGACGTCGTCAGGAATGCGCTTCACCAGGACGTCCGCACGCTGTTCGCCCATCGCCGCGACACCACTGCCGACATGGACCAGGTGCGGATTGCGGCCCTCCTTGAGCAGCGCGACCGCTTCGCTCAGCCCCTTGTCGAGATCGAGCGCTCCAATCAGGTGCGAGCCTTCGAGGAAGGTGAGCGCCTTGTCGATGTTCTCGGGCGTAACCGGCTCGCACTCCTTCATCGGTGAGCGCACGCGCGTGCCGACGGACAGCACGGCAAAGCGGTCGTTGACGTCGGCGTTCTGCAACAGGCCACGCACGATCTCGACCTGGGCGCGGGCCAGTAATGGCTCGCGCTCGCCGGACGACTCGAACAGGAACACCCAGTCGCGCGGTTCGCGTCCCGCCCCGCCGCGCTGCGGCAACTCCGGCCGATAGCGCACCATCAGGTAGCGTTCGCCGTCCTGCTCCATCGTCGAAAAGCGCGCCGCCTCCGTGGCCTTGCGCTGGCCGAGTGACAGCACGAAGTCGCGGTCGAGTTTCGCGTTCTTCTCGGACGCCTTGAGGACTCGATCGCCGGCGTCCTGTTCCGGGCGCAGGGTGTGCGAGGAACTGCTCCAGTCAAGCGCCTTGCCGTTCTTGAGGCGGACGTTCATGGACCAGTCGCGCACGGAATCGAGCGTGTGGCCGGCCGGAAAGCGATAGCTCTCCTCGCCGTACAGACTCCCAAGCCGCTGCGAGTAAGACAGGACAATGCGCTTCTCCTGCCTCGCCTCCAGGGGAAAGACACGCATCTTGAACGTCGAGCCATCGACCCATTCGAGCAGCGCCGGATCTTGCTGTTTCGTGACGATGGTCTCGTAGACATTGCGGCCATAGTCGCGTTCAACCATGCCACCTTCCATCCGTGTGCCATCGACGTACATGGCCAGGCGCGACAGGGACGCATCGGGCGGCAGCGGAAACTGGAAGGTGCCTTCGAGCCGGCCGTGCGTGTCGTTGAAGTACGTCTGATCGGTGGTTGTGCGAGCGAAGCCGTCCTCGATGTGGACGTCAACGTGATAGCGGCGCATGCTCAGTTTCGCTTCCTGGCCGTTGGGATCGACAATGGTCAGGCTGCCGCCGTTGTGCGAACTGGCGGGGATGAGCGGCGACTCGGCGGCGATCATCAGGTCGCGCGTCCAGTCGAGCAGGTGCGAGGCGCGCGGGGCCGGCGTCGGTTTGCCGTCTGCGTCGAGGCGTAACCCGGCATTGAGCGCGATCGTCTCTGCATCGGCGGGATTGACCACCTCGGTCTTGCCGCGTGTGACAACGACACCGGTGCCGGCATCCGTGGTGCGAACGGCGAAGGCGGCGGCGAGTCCCTTGATCTCGCGCTGCGGCGTGACGAGGACGAAGCGTTCCTTACCGGGCGCGGCATCGACGAATACCTCGCCGCTATCGAGCTTGAGGCCGCGGCGGGCGGTGATCTTCAGTTTCGTCTGCTGATTGACGTAGAGAATGGAGCCATCGGGCAGGACGGCGCGGCGTTTCTGGCCGGTGCCGGTGCGTACTTCCTCACCGACCGGCAGCGGCTTGACTTCCGGCGCGGCAGGCCGGGGCCGGCTCGTCAGGCGTTCGCCATTGCTACCGGGAGCGCTCGCGCCCGCGAGGCCGAGCAGGACCAAAGAGAGGGGAATGAGACGGAGTGGAGACACAGTGGTCACGGTTGATCCTCCTGAATGCGTGCCCTGGATGAGCGATATTGTACGAGACGCGGAGGGTTTCCTCTTTCTTGCCGCTTGCGGCTTAGCGGGCAACCGGCTAAACGCATTGCGAACGCAGCCTGGCGCCTGATACACTCCATCACAAGACATCCTGGAGGGATACGCCATGCATCGCACCTGTCTCGTCCTCATCGCCGCCCTGGGGGCCTGTCTGCCGGCCCCGGCCGCGCCGCCCAACGGACCGCGACTCGACTCGCTTGGCGATCCACTTCCGGAAGGAGCCGTCGCCCGCTTTGGCACGACGCGCCTGTGGAGTCCCGTACCGCTCCAGGTGCTGCTGTTCAGCCCGGACGGCCAACGACTCGCTGGCGACATCGTCAACGGCGGCGCTCTCAGAATGTGGGATGCGGCGAGTGGGACGATGATCCGCCCGCGCGACGGCGACCGGCCCACGCAGACCCTGGCGGCCATCGCTCCCGATGGCAAGTTCCTGTTCGCCTTCACCAATCCCTGCTGCCGGCTCTGGGACCCCACGACGGGAAAGACAACGGACCTGTGGACTGAGAACGAGCAGTTCGTCGTCCACGCCTGCTACTCGCCCGATGGCAAGACGCTGGCCATCGGCTTGCTGAGCAGCGTGGTCGTCCTTCTCGACCCAGTCTCTGGAAAGGAACGCACGCGGATCGAACTGGCGGGTGAGACGCCGTCCATTCAGACGCTGACGTTCGCGCAGGACAGCCGGCTGCTCGCCATCGGCTTCCAGGGCGGCAATGTCTGGCTGTGGGATTGCGCGCGCGGCAAGCGAATCCGCTGGTTTCACACGGGGGCCAAGCGCAAGCAGGATCCGATCGCTTCGGTTGCCTTCAGCCCGAATGGACGGTCCCTCGCCGTCGCCACTCAACTCGGCGACAAACCTGCCATCAAGCGCTTCGAGATGGACGCCGACAATGAAGTGGAAGCTCTGACCCCGCACGAGATGGAGGAAATGCGCCTGGTCCGCTACTCCGCCGATGGCAAGAAACTGTATGGCATCACCGGGATCGGGACGATCCTGCACTGGGAGACTGCCACGGGAAAACTCCTCAAGCCCCTCGTGCAGGGCGAGGAAGCCGTCACTGCCGCCGCGTTCGATTCGGCGGGCCAGACGGTGGCCCTGCAGCGGGGCGGAATGGTCGAGATGATCGATGTGCTGACCGGCAAGCCCCGGTTTCCCTTCCGCCCCTTCCCGGCGCTGATGTCGGCCGCGTTCGCCGGCAAAACCAACGATCTCGTTGCCTCCGCTGACCGTCGCGGCGGCTTCCATTTCTGGGATGCCGCAACGGGGCGGCTGCACCGTTCGCTCGATTTTCCCGTCCTTCGCGACCAGGGCAGCGGCAGAGAGAAGGTCCCCGCGCTCAGCCCCGATGGCAAGCTGATCGCAACCTGGCCGGAAGAGTTCAAGGGCTTCCGCATCGTCGAGGCCCACGCGGGCAAGGAACTGTGGACAGCGGAGGCGGAGTCGGGAGTCGGCCGGCTCGAATTCTCGCCGGATGGCCGGCAGTTGGCCGTCGTCGGCGCCAAGGGTAAGTGCGTCGAGGTCTGGGATGTGACGGCCCGGCGGCGACGGCGCTCCATTCCTCTCGATCCGCCGCGGGAGCAACTGAAACTGGCCTGGTCGCCCGATAGCCGGAGCCTGGCCGGTATTGGTGAAATCGAGAACGGCTTCATCTGGGAAGTGGAGACCGAGCAGTTGCGGCACGTTTTCGAGACGCACGCTTCACTGGCCCTGACCTTCCTCCACGATGGCCGGCGCCTGGCCGTCTCAACGGCAACGAGCCGGATTGTCCTGCTCCGCCCGGGGACCAACGAGACAAACCAGATCCATCTGCCCGACACACCCCTGCGCGCCATTTGTGCCTCGTCCGATGGCCGCTGGCTCGCCGCGGGCAACAAGGCAGGCCGAGTTTTTCTCCACGAACTGGCGACCGGGAAGCAGCACGATCTGCCAGGCCACGACGCAGGCGTGCGCGCGCTGGCCTTCGCGCTGGATTCGTCGCGCCTCATCTCGGCGAGCGAGGATGGCACCGCTCTGATTTGGGACCTGAAAGCACTGCCGGCGAGCGGAGAGAAAGCCTCGAAGCCTGTGTCGCTGGCGTCGGGTTGGGAGGCGCTGGGCCGGGCCGATGCCGTCAGGGCCGCTCGCGCCAGGGCCGTCTTCGAGGATCGCCCCGAGGAGGCCCTCTCGTTCCTCAAAGAGAGACTCGAGCCGGCCCGGCCGCTCGACTCGGATCGCCTCTCTCGGCTGCTGCGCGACCTGGACAGTACCAACTTTCAGACGCGCCAGAAAACGATTCGCGAACTGGAGGCACTGGGGCCGCAAGTCGAGATGGTGCTGCGCGAGACCGCTGCGAAACCGCCGAACCTCGAAATGCGCAAGCGCCTTGACGGTCTCTTGCAGAAGATCGACGGACCGCTAACCCATCCAGAGACGCTTCGTGCTGTTCGGGCCGTCGAGATACTGGAGAGCATCGGTTCGCCTGCCGCGCGCGGCTTGCTGGAATCGCTATCCCGGGGCGATGACGCAGCACGTCTGACGCGCGAGGCGCGCGCCGCCCTCGAACGCCTGCGAAACCGCTGAGAGACGCCGGAGAAGGAGAGTAAAACCTCATGCGAACGATTCTTGCCATGCTCATGCTGACCATCTGGATCCCGGGAGTCGAGGCGGCGGACGAGCCGGACGCGGCCCGCTACCTGGGAGACCTGGAGAAAGCGCCGCGCTTGCGGCTGGCCGTCCACGATGCGGCAAGCCTGCGCTGGGACGTGAAACCCGCTGTGGGAATGGTGACGGTCGGACGGTTGGATACGCTTCCCGCTCCGGGGACGCCGTTGCCGGCCAGCGATCCGTCGCGCTGGCAGAATGGCCTGCGCTTCGCGAAAGCAGACGATCCGCTGTCGAACCTCGCGACCGGCGTCACGAAGTTCCTGCCGCCTCGCGCCGGTGGCTCGAATGGTCTGTTCCTCGTCGGTCCCGAGTTGAACAGCGGCGAGGCGTGGGGACCGGTTGCCCTGACGCGATCGGGCAACACGCTGACCCTGCTGGTCGAGAGTTGGACCGACAACGGCGGCCGACGCCGCAACATCATCTCACGCGAGTCGTATTTCCTCTCCCTCCCCGGCCTCGAAGAAGGTAAGTACGAGTTGCGCTTCGTCTGGCGCGGACTGTTCCGGGACGCGAGCAAACAACGGGAACACTACGCCTGGAACACCACGCGCGCCGGCCGGATCGATTTCACGGTCGAGAAGAAGGACGCGGAACCGACGGCAGGCAAGGTGAGCAGTCTCGCCGACGCCGACCTGAAGCTCTTCGAGCCGGCGGCTGCGGACAGGGGCCGGCTCTGGCAGCGAGGCAGCAACTGGTTTCGTCCTCTCGCGATGGGGAAGGACCTCAATGGTCTGCCTGCTCCCGGCCTGTTCGTCGGCGCGCTCGACTTCCCGGCCTGGCTGCAGACCAATCCGGCCACGCTGAGCGACTTGCCGCGCCTGGCCATTCCCGAGGCGACGTCGTCCCTTCATGCCGTTGTCCTTGGCCCGCCTCTCAGCACCGGCGAGACGATGACGCTGCGCGAGGTGGAATGGAAAGACAAGGACGCTATCGTGCGCGTCGAGGTGTGGAGCGACGATAGCCCGAGGCTCAAGAACATCCCCTTCTGGCCGCTGCTGGTCGTGCCGCTGAGTCCGCCGACCAAGGTGGAGGCCAACCGCAGTCGCCTCGTGCCTGGCGATTACACTGTCCGTGTCGAGTGGTCCTTCCGGCGGGCGCCGGGGACGGGCGGTCTGTATGGGTTGCCCGATCCGACGAAGGGACCGGCAGGGGCAGCGAAGGACCTCAAGGAGAAGAGCGAGCAGAAGTTCACGATCCGCTGAAGAAATCCGAGGCCCTTCGCTCCGGCACGGTTCAAGGAGCGAACGGCAAGCGCCGCCGGCCCGATCGATCCTGTTCGCGCCGGGATCGCCGTTTACCACCCAGAACGAAGGGCAGGACCGCCACGGCCGCCAACTCCAGGGCAGGGGAGGCGTTTTCCTCCTGCACCGGCAGCGAGGTCTGCTCGGCGCGGGCGATCCAGACTTCATCCGCCACGGCAAGCGGCTGCCCCTCCAGAGGGAAGGCCGTCTCGCCGAGTTCGGCCCAGATTTCGTCTGAAATGGCGAGGGGCTGTCTCTCCGGCCGGGAGTCCGTCGTCCAACTCGCTTTCGCCTGTGGTCCGGCGAACGCTGCCGGGGCCGTGCCGGCAATGGTGTCCGGCAGGAAGGTGATGTCTGACGGCTCCGCCCAATCGTCGGGCATGTCGTCTTCAGAAGAAACCACGACGTTCCCGGCGCTGCCGCTCTCCGGGCGGCGCATCGGCGTGAGGGTGTCCTGCGCCGCGACGATGGACGCAGCCAAGGCGGTGGGCTGAATAACCACGGCGCCATTCCCCGGCGGCAGGACGGCGACTGGTCCGGCAGCCACCAGGGTGAACTGAACGACCGGGAGGTCAGCCGGGATACTGGCCGGCGAATCGGATACCGGGTCCGGATCCCCCAGAATCAGCGACGGAGTGCTGAAAGTGAGGCCGGCATTGATGCTGATGAGGGAACTGGCGGGGGTAAAGCCCGGAAGCGGTGAGGAGGACAATCCAGTCACGTCGCGCCACTCATTCGTGGCTGTTTTGCCCTTCACCGTGGTGGTGTATTCGACGGCGTTTACGCCAAGCTGGTCGGTCCCGGCGCCGAGAATCGAGGTGACGCCGCTGGCGATCACGCCGCGATGGGAGCCAGGGTTGACGCCGTATCCGGAGTTGGAGGTGTTGTAGTTGGGATCGACGTATTCCCCCAGGGTGCCGTTGGTGAACAGCACATAAGAGACGCCCTGCCCGGCGACGGCCTGCTTGACGTTGGGCCCCAGAGAGGTCCAGGGGAAAAAGGAGGGGTTGCCGGTGGCGGTCGGGTTATTGGGCGGAAAGTCATGATACTCGTAGGCATTGCCGTCGCTGAAGACGATGTCGGTCATGGGCTGGCCGAAGTCGTCGATCCCCTGGGTGCTGATCGAGAGGACCTGGCCCTTCTCTCCCGATGGGTTCGCGACGGGAATCCCGTTCACGGCCAGCACGCCCGACACGTCTTTGGTGAAGGTGGCCGTGTGGCTGGCCCTGGACCCCGCCGGGGTGGAGGCGAGGAAATTGGCCACCGTCCCGGGGAGGGCCGCCTGGCGCTGGACCGCGTAACTGTTGAGGTAGACGGTGGAGCCGTTGACGATGTCGCCGACCTCGTTGCCGGCGCGGTCGAACCAGGTGGTGCCATCGGGGTCGGTGACGGCCTCGGCCAGTTCGTGGCTCGCCGCCAGGGTCATGCTGTCAAACGCCGACGTGAGCCAGATGTTCTGAGCGTTCCCGCCGCTGCCGTGGAAGGGGATGACCGCGTAGCGGATCAGGCTGCCGTTGGCGGCGGCGAACGAACTGTGATAGGCCAGGAAGGCGTTGGTGCTTGTGAAGCCATTGCCCCGATCAACGACGACGTTCGGTTGGACGAAGACGAAATAGAGCGTGTTGGCCGTGGCAGACTGCACCAAACCGCGGGAAATCTCCGACGCCAGTTCGGACTGGATCTGAGCGTCCGTCAGGGTGGGGGAGACACTGACGCTGTCGGTCACACCGGCGCTGCTGACGCCCGCACCGGTGACCCCCGTGAAGCCGGCGTTGGCGAGCATGGCGAGATATGGGGTCGCACCGTTGACAGTCGTGCTGAGGAAGGCATCGAACTGACTCGGGCTGTAGGGCGGCGCTGCGTTCCAGCCGGCGCCGAGGTACAGGGCCTGCGCCTGGACGCTGGAGAGAACTGGGCCGCCGTGATTGATCAGGGCGGGGACCACCCGATCTTCGAGGACCTCCAGTTGCGGCCGGGCCGACAGGACACGGCGGACGGTGCGCTTGTGCGCCTTGGGTTGCAAGAAGCCGAACACCCTGAACTTCATTCTCCCCTCCTTCACAGCGGCTGCGGCATCGAGATAGGGTTGGGAAAGAGGACATCGTAAATCGCCTCGTGACGCCTCGCAATTCTTTTCTCCCTCAGCAGTCCGGTTTTTTTCACCCCTGGACAGGGCATCAACAGCTTGTCGCTCCTGAGCGTCCCGGCCTGAAAAGACGCAAGGGCGTCCTCTCGATCAGTCGAGAGGACGCCCTTGCGTCTTGTTCGCGGTTGTATCGTTCAGTGTGTCACTTGGGGCCGCCCTTGAAGGGCTGCACCGGTCCCGAGCCGCTGGGTCCACCCGGCACGATCGGAGGCAGGTCGGCCACGGTGACAGGGCCGCCGGTATTGGCCACCGCGGTGTTCGTGTTCTGGACGTTCACGGTCGTCAGGACCGAAGGCGGAGCAGTCTCGATGCAGGTCACGGGCAGGTAACTGCAGCGCGGCTCACACCAGTAGTACCAGCAGCAAGCACTCGGGCAGTAGTAGCACTCGCAGCTATACCGGGGGAACCAGCAGGAGTACGACCAGTGAGAGTGCTCCTTGCCGTAGTAGAAGTAGCCGTGGCTGAACTTCTTGCCGTGTTCCGTGTGGTAGTTTCTCTCCGAGCCGCTCCGGCCCTGTTTGGAGTCGCCGTGCTTCGAGTCCTTGTGGTCCATCTGGCCCTTGCCGGACTGGCTCTGGCCCTGGCTGGAGTGGTTCGAGTGGCTGGTGCCGCTGCCGCTGCTGCCGCCGCCGCTGGGCGGTTTGGCCTGGACCGAAGTGGAACCCGTCATCGTCGCCAGTGCCAGAATCGCTGCGGTCATGATCCGTCGCATGGTCCTTCTCCCTGGCTGTCTTGCAGCCAACTGAGTGTTTTGAGGCCCGTTCTTGTCAGGCCCCTGTTTTCTGTTTGGCCCTTGATCCCTTACACTCTCTTGTTCTGGCCGCCTGGCGAGTTGTGACAGGGAAAGTGCCTTTTTTCCGGCGCGGGTGTATGATGCAACCGGGGCGGGCATTCCGGGGACTCGACTCATGGATCAAGCCAATTCGGATTCGCGGCTCAGCCGCATCTCCACTCTCTGGACGGAAGTGCATCAAGCGCAGATCGACGGCACCCTGGCGCCGGATGCACGGCGGCGGCTGCTGGAGATCTATGGTGGAGCGGTGCGCCGTTATCTGCTGGCCGCACTGCGCGAAGAGGATGCGGCCGAGGATCTGTTCCAGGAGTTCGCCCTTCTCTTCCTTCGCGGCCGTCTGCGCGGCGCCGACCCGGGGCGAGGCCGATTCCGCGACTATCTCAAGGGGACGCTGTTCCATCTCATCGCCGATTATCACAAGAAGGCGAAGGGCAGGCCGCTGCCGCTCGATCCCGAACGGATCGAACCCGCTGTGGAACCCGACTCGGAGCAGGAGCAGGCGTTTCTGACCAGTTGGCGCGACGAACTCCTGGCCCGCGCCTGGACGGCCTTGCAGGAATCGGAGACCGCGTCAGGCCAGCCCTTCTTTACCGTGCTGCGCTACCGGGCGGACCACCCCAAGGACTCCTCTCAGGAAATGGCCGCGGGTTTGAGTCGATCGCTTGGCAAGGAGTTGACCGCCGCCGGCGTTCGGCAGACGCTGCACCGGGCGCGAGACCGTTTCGCCGACATGCTCCTCGACGAAATCGCTCACGCGGTCGCCAATCCGACCGCCGATGCGCTGGAAGAGGAGTTGATCGAACTCGGGTTGGTGGAACACTGCCGGCCAGCCCTGGAACGCCGCCGCGCGAGAGCATAGTTCAGCATGGGAAAGGCGAGCGGGGCCAGTAATGGCCCCGGTAAGTTGTCAAACCGGGGCGGGAATGGCCCTGTTAAGTTGTCAAACCGGGGCCATTACTTGCCCCGCTCGCCGGGAGAATCGGCAACGATGACGGAACCACGGCCGTCAGACGACTCATCCTCGACGGAAGATGCCCCGCCCTTCCGGGCGCCTCTGCCGGCGCCGCGCCGTCCGCTTCCCGAACCGCAACGCCCCAGCTTGCCCGCGGCCGGGGAACGGCTCGACGATTTTGAGCTATTGCGCGAACTCGGCGTGGGTTCATTCGGTCGAGTGTTTCTGGCGCGGCAGGTTTCGACGGATCGGCTGGTCGCTCTGAAAGTGTCGGCCAACCGCGGCCATGAGGCGCGAACCCTGGCTCGCCTCGAACACCCTCATATCGTGCAGATCTTCTCGGAAACCATCGACGAGCAGCGCGGCTTGCGCTTCCTGTGCATGCAGTACGTTCCCGGCATGACCCTGGAAGGCGTTCTGCGCGCCCTCGCCCATCGCGCCCTGTATCAGCGCGATGGCCGGGCGATTCTCGAGGTCCTCGATGCCCTGGATACAGGTCCCGTGTTACTCGATCCGACCGCGCTGCGGGAGCGCGAGTTTCTGGCGGGGTGCGACGCCGTGGAAGCGGCTTGCTGGCTGGGGGCGCGCCTGGCCGAAGCCCTGGCCCATGCACACGGACGCAGCGTTCTGCACCACGACGTCAAGCCGGCCAATGTCCTGCTGAGCCGCCTGGGCCGGCCCTTCCTCGCCGACTTCAACATCGCAACCGCTCCCTACCGCGAAGGCGACGAAGCGGAAGCGCTGGGCGGCTCGCTGGCATACATGGCCCCGGAACACCTCGATGCCTTTGCAATCAGCGCCGCGCCGGTCAGCGTGGGCGAACGAGCCGACCTCTACTCGCTGGGTATGATGCTCCACGAACTGTTCGCCGGCCGGCTGCCTCCGAGCAACGCGCCGCGCTCGGCCAAACCGGCGGACGCGGCACGTTCCCTCGCCGACGAGCGTCGGACCGGGCCGCCGTGCCTGCCGCCGGGCGTGTCCATTCCGCCGCCCGTGGCGTGCGTGCTGCGCCGCTGTCTGCAGCCTGAACCCTTGCGGCGTTACGCTTCCGCGGCGGAGTTGGCGGCGGCCCTCGACGGTTGCTGCGAGTTGCGGCGCATCGAGAAGTCCTTGCCTCCGGCGGGGCCTCTCACGCTCGCCCTGCGCCGCTGGCCGGTCGCGCTGGGCGCCCTGCTCGCGTTGTTGCCTCACATTCTCGGCAGCATCGTCAATATCTCGTACAACGCGCTGCAGATTGTCGGCCGGCTCTCGCCCTCGCAGCAGACGACCTTTGGCTTCCTGGTCCCGGCGTACAATGCGGTCGCCTATCCGATTTGTATCGTGATCTTGCTGGCGTTCATCTGGCCGGTCCGCGGCATCCGAGTGCGGCTGGCCGGCAATGATCCTCCCGCACCCGAGGTGGTGGCGACGATGCGGCGGCGTCTCTTGCGGCTGCCGATGTGGTGTGTGTTTCTCTCCTGCCTGGGCTGGTTACCCGGCGGCTTGTTGTTCCCCTTTTTCCTGGACCAGTGGTCCGGACCCGTGAGCGGGGCGGTCTACGGCCACTTCCTGATCTCGTTCACGATCTCGGGATTGATTGCCTTGACCTACTCGTTCTTCGCCCTGCAGTATGTCGTTCTCCGCGTGCTGTATCCGGCCCTGTGGACGGATGCGCGCGCAATCCATGCGGTGGCGTTAGAGGAACTGCGCGGCGTCAAGGATCGATTGGGGTGGTTTCAGTTCCTGGCGGTCCTCATTCCCCTGGCCGCCGTCGTGCTGATGGTCGGCATCGGCGCCGAGGGATTCGACTCGACGGAGTACCGCACGTTTCGCGTGCTGGTCACGATGCTCATCACTTTGGGAATGACGGGTCTCGGCGTGGCAATGATGGTGAGCCGTCGTTTGAATGAAACGCTCACCGCTCTCACCGGCGGCGAGCAACGCTGACTGTCGCTTCTTTCTGTACTGTTTCAACGGACTGGAAGTGTGACTCCGCTGCCGTGCCTACTTGCGGTCACTCGACCCGCCCTTCCGCCCCGCCCAGCGATGAAGGGAAGCCGTCGCCTCGCGTGTCAAGCGTGCGGTGGGGTAACCCCTCGCCAGCCCATCCAGGACGGCCCGCGCCTCCGGCGTTCCAATCCTCTCCAGCACCTCAATCGCTCGCAGTTCACGCAAGCGAGCAGAATCGGTCAGTGGTTCACACATTTTCTGCAGTAACGCCTCGACCCACGCTGCTACCTCCAGCACGGGTTTGCCTCGTAGGACCGCCAGCAATTCCGGTTCGGCCAACTCGCCGAGCTTCTCCAGTTCCTGCCTCGCCTGCT
>JBBSDR010000002.1:0-23171 GCA_038240465.1 Gemmatales bacterium | reverse complement strand
TTAAAGGGTTGCAACGGCAGAAACGACAGATCGAGATCGGTCAAAATCATGTTGCGAAAATCGTCGCGCAGTCCGTCGGGGATGCGCGATCGTTGCTTCTCGATGTCCGCCAGCGTCGCGGGAACGGTGAACGTCTTCAGCACCTGGTTGGTGCCGCGGCGCAGCACTTCGAGCTTCAGTTCCTTGAGGCTGGCCAGCGCGCTGTAAGTGAGTCCGAGGTTGACACGAACGAACTGCTTCTGTTCCGGCCGCAGGTAGAGAGCGCCCAGCTCCAGGTCCATCGGCACGGTCCACGTTGTCAGATCGACGGGGAGCGCGCCAACCTCCCCTCGACTGTCGCTCAGGAACAGTCGTTCCACTTTTTTGCCGTACGGCTTGCCGACCTCTTCAATACCTACTCCCACCCGGACTCGCTCCGACCGACCCGGCTGAATCACCGGGCACCTGAATTCCTTGACCACGCCCTGTGCGTTGGCCATCTCCAGGGTGAAGCGTTCGGGACGATCGGATCCGTTGAAAATCTCGGCCGTGAGTTCGCTATAACCCAGCAGGCGCTCGCCAAGGTCCAGTTTGCGGAAGTGTGTCCCCAGCTTGACGATGGGCGGCTTCCTCGTTTCCTTTTCACCGCTTTCCGGCTCGAACACTTTCACGTCATCCCACCAGATCGTTCCCACGGCGTTCTGCTGTGGCTGATGGCCGGTGTCATCGAGCGTGTAGCCGTTCATGCCGCGGGCGCACAACTTGAGCCGCATCGACTGCAGCGGCGCCGATGGCCGAAACACCTGACGCACGAGTCGCCAGTCGTTGGTGCCGATCGATAGCGGGTTCTTGTGGATGAAGTTGAAGCCGTCAATCCGCTGGCCCTTCTCGTCCTCGGCGTCAATTTGCATCATGCAGAGTTGGTCCGTCTTGACCCAGGCCGACACCTCGATCAGCCGGGCTTCCTTCTGCAGGAGAACGATCGGATCGCTGACGATGCAGACCTCGTCGCCGCTTGGCACCTGCATGCACAGGCTGTACTTACCCTCGCGCGGAACGAGCGCGTCGGCGAAGACCTGGCCGCGATTGTCGGAGTTGCTGTTGTGCCAGGTGTTGAAGATGTAGTAGATGCCGGGCGGAAAATAGCGATACTTGCTCGGCTTCGACCAGCCGCGGGGATAGCCTTTGAGGTCGAGGATCTCAAAGCCGCCGTTGGGCAGCAAGTTCGGCGACGCCGATCCCGGTTCGGTCAACTCCGCCTCGTGCAGTTCGACGGAGCCGGTCTGCTTGTCGGCGTAGACGATCTCGCACACCGCCGCCATTGGCACCACGTCCGGCTTCTCCCTCTTCAGCGCCGCCGGCAGTTTGACCTCGACTGTCCGGTCCTTGTAAGTGCCTGCGGGAATTGTCACACTGGCGCTGGCGGAGCGCTTCGAGCCAAGAGGATCGTCAACGGGAGACGCCGTGGCCCAGGCGACGGTGAGCGTGACGGCGTCCTTGGCGACATTGGTGCCGGACAGGCGGACACGGCAGGTGAGATCGCGAACGAATGCGAGCGGCGTCTTGCTGCTCACCTCCTCGGCGACAGGATAACCGCCGGCGTCGGGCCAGCCGGCCAGCTTGCGCGGATTGTTGACCGTCACCCAGTTGACGGTCTGGACGGCCTTCGCGGGAGAGGTGAGGACGAGACGGCGCTGGCCACGCGGCTTGTCGGCGTCGAGCCATTGCCATTTGCCGCTGAGCCGCCAGCCGTCGGGGTTGTAGTCGCGGCGGTTGAACACTTCGGTGGTGTAGTTCCAGTGATGGTTCTTCAGCTCGGGGAGGAGCGTGAGCCAGTCGTCCTGGAAATCGCCGTTGCGAAGCAGGTTGCCGTTCTGCCCGATGACAGGCCGCGGCATCAAGAACAACAACGTCACCAGACCGAGAAGGAGAGGATAGCGTTTCATCGTGGCCTCGAGGGCGGATCGGCAATCGGGTCGCCCTTCTTGATTATCGTGAAAGGGCCTGTCCCGCAAGGAGGATCCCAACTCGTTTGACCGATGGGTTCGCCGCGACGAGGAGTCATCCGAGCGGAACGTGTTGTGTCATCTCCGACACTTTCAGCGCCGGCCCGTCGAATCAGCCCTGGAATTCTCTTTCCTGGAGTACCTCATAAGTTCGGGCCTGGATACATTGTCGAACAGGACACTCTTCCGCACGGCGGTCTTCGCAGCCAGACGGCGGGGACATACCCCGCCGCTCGCCCGACGTGGCGCGCCCCCATCCTTTACGCCCCAGGCCGCTACAAGCGTTCGGCGATCGGAAAAGCTCGAAGTAGGGAGTTGAACGATGTTCCCCGAACCCGATCGACCTGTTCCCCCTGAGGTGGAACAGGCGGCCTGGCCGGAAACCTTGCCCGAGGCGTTCAACCCTGAGGGGGACCCCCACCCCACGAGGGCGCGGTCTTCGCTGGATCAAGGACCCGTTCTCCCCTCACCTTCCACCGAGTGGCCCCTACCCTCCCACTTCGGTAAGTATCACCTCGTTCGCCTACTCGGCTCCGGAGGACAGGGGGCGACTTACCTGGCGCTGGATCCAGATCTGAACCGGAACGTCGTCCTCAAGGTCTATCACGCGATTCGGAGCGCGGAGGATCGAGAGTTGATCCTGGAGGAAGGCAAGGTCCTGGCCAGCATCAACAGTCCCACCATCGCTCGGTGCTTCAGTGCGGAACTGCACCTGGGGTCCCCCTGTTTGGTGATGGAGTATGTCGCGGGACACACTCTCGAGCAGATACATCGCCAGCAGTCGCTTTCCCCGGTCAGGGCCGTCGAACTGGTCCGTCGTATCGCGCTCGGCTTGCATGAGGTGCATTTGCAACGGGTGGTTCATCGCGATCTCAAACCCGCAAACGTTATTATCGGCGACGATGGCCAACCCCACATTATCGACTTTGGCTTGGCTCTCCGACTGGGGACCAGCGACGCGGGGGCCGGAAGCATCGTCGGTACGCCGGCGTTCATGGCGCCCGAGCAAGCCCGAGGCGAGACGGAACGCCTCGGCATTCGCAGCGACGTATTTGGGCTGGGTGGCATTCTGTATTATCTCTTGACCGGCAGCGCGCCGTTCGACGCCCCTACTGCTACCCAGGCCCTGCAACGGGCTCGGGAAGGGAAGATTGATGGGACTGCTCTCAAGAAGGAGAGCGTCTCGACAGCCCTGGCGCAGGCGTGTCTGAAAGCTTTGGCTGCCATTCCCTCCGAGCGCTACAGCGGCGCGGATGAGTTTGCCCGGGCGCTGCATCCGTTCACAACGCAGGCTCGCACACGGCGCCTCGTCCTGACCGGACTGGTTGCCGGCGGTGTGTTCGCCCTGGCCGGATTTGGTTGGATGCTCTGGCGCTGGCCCCGGACCGCTCCTCAGCCTGACACTCTGCCCGAGGTTCACGTCCTGCGCGGCGAACACAAGCAAGACTTGATCGGTGCGGCGCCGCTGCGGACCGGCGATCGGCTGATCCTTCAGTGCGATGTTCCTCGCGGGTTCGTTCCCTCGATGTACTGGATCGACAGCGAGGGGAAGCTCGTTCGGCTTCCCGCTGGGCCTGTTTCGAAGGCCGGCGAATTTGATCGCCTCCAGTATCCCTCTCAGGGAGTCGTCCCTCTGAAAGGCAACTCAGGGACCGAGTTGATCCTTGTTTGTGCTCGAAAGGACACAGGGGTAGGTGAGGAAGAAATGCTCAAAGCGTTGGAGAACAGTCGATCCTGGCCGGAACTGCCGGCGAAGGTAGTCGTGGGTGTGACTCCGAAGGGCGTCACCCTGCCGGTGTCGCGCGGTGTCGGTCAACCCGAGCGCGACAAGGTCGCTCGCGTCATGGAGTTGCTGGAGAAACTGCGGCAGAAACTGGGAGAAGAAGGGATTTACCTCAGCGGAGTCGCCTTCACTCATCAGTGACAACTCGAGAATTCGTCATGTGTATTCGTCCGATCGTTGCCAGGCTGTCGCTGCTGTCGATCCTGCTGGTTGTATCCGTTCTCCAACCCGCTCAGCAAGCGCCCACGCCTTCTGCCGCCCTGCTCGAAGAAGCCCGGCAACTGGGCAAGCAAGCCGAGCAGGCCGCGCGCGACGGCAAAGGTAAGGCTGCCGTGGACGCTCTCAAAAAGAAGGCCGAACTGGAGCGGAAAGCCTCGGCGACAAAAGAACTGGCGGGAACGCTCGACCTCCTCGCGAACTTCTTGCAGGTCCTGGAGGACTTCCCCGCGGCGCGAGACAGCCGGAAGGAACTCGTCACGGTCCGTGAAAAACTCGACGGGGCCGGCCACTGGCGCGTCACCGACGAACGCTGGGCTTTGCGCCGGCTCGAAAAGCAACTGGAACTCGACGCCCCGGGTCGCAAGCAACTCGCCGAGTCGGATCGGCTTGTCGGACAACTCGGCGAACTGAACGAACAGAAGAAGTACCGCGAAGGATTGGTGCCGGCGCGGCGTGCGGCCGATTTGCGCAAGAAATACCTTGGGGCCGATCATCCTGACGTCGCCGAGTGCCTCGACTGGCTGGGATGGTTTCACTACATGCTGTCCGAGGATGCCGCGGCGGAGAAGTCCTACACGGAAGTCGTCGCCCTGCGTGAGAAAAGCCTGGGGAAAGACCATCCCAAAACAGCGGATGCACTCTACTGGCTTGGGTCCTCAATCTATGCGAGCGGCAAGGACGATGCGGCGGAACCCGTGTTGCGCAAGGCGGCCGGCATTCAAAAGCTCGTCCTCGGCGAACAGGACCTCAACTATTCCTACACGCTTGCCCGCCTTGGCAAGACCTGTGCCAGGTTGGCGAAACACGAGGAAGCCGAGAGCTTGCTCCGCGAAGTGCTGGCGCTGCGAGTGAGCCATCGAGGCAAAGACGCTCCCGAAACAGCCAAGGCGCACGAGGACCTGGTGCGCTACTACGAGGATCGTGCCAGGGAGTCCGAATCCAGGGACGAGTTCGCCGCCGCGGTAGAGCGTCGCGGCAAGGTTCTCGATCTCTATCGAGAGCGCCTTGGAGAGCGGGATTGGCACACCACCGACGCCCGGCTGGACAAGGTCCGCACGGAGAAATTGTCTCGCCTCAAGGCGGTAGAGCGCCAACGGCTGACGGAAGCGGTTACGTTCCTGCCCACGTTGGGGACACTATCGACGCCCGACCAATATCGGCAAGCCATTCCTCAGTGTGCGAGGGTAGCAGCCGTGTGCAAGGAACTGCTGGGGGACGACAGTATCGAATACGCTCGCGCCTTGCAGTGGCAGGGCTGGTTCCACCACCTTCTGGGCAAGGAAGAGAGAAGTATCGCCCTGTATCTCGAGGCGATCCCGGCCCTGATCAAGGCTGTCGGCGAGGAGCATCCGTACCATGCCGAGGCGCTTTATGAGTATGCCGGCATCTTGCTCACAACCGGCAAGCCGGCCGAGGCATTGCCGCTGGCCCGCCGTGCGGTCGAACTGCGAGCCAAGACCCTCGGCACAACCGAACAGCGAACCGTGGACGCTCGCCGGCGTCTGGTGACGGCTTGCGACCGGACAGCAGTGTTCCACGAGGAGGAACAGGACTTCGACAAGGCGCTGCCGCTTCGAGAGGAAGCCCGAAGTCTGCTTGTGCTGCTTCAAGGGGACAAACATTGGGAGGTGATCGATGCGGACTGGAACGTCAAGACGTGCCGGCTGCTGGCATCGCTCTCCGAATCGCAGCGCCAGGACGTCAAGAGGGCGAACGAGTTGCACCGGGAAATGAATCGTTGCGGCGAAGCGGGACAGTACCGGACAGCCATCACTCCCGGGCGCGAGGCCGTCGAACTGCGGCGCAGACTGCTCGGCGCGGACCATCCCGATTATCTGACCAGCGCCAGCGATCTGGGCTGGATGTATCGCGAGTCCAGCGATTATGCCGCCGCCGAACCGCTTCTGAAAGAAGCGCTGGAAGGACAGAAGAAATCTCTTGGAGAGATGCACCCGTCCACGGCCCTGAGACACAATGTGCTGGGCTGGCTGTACAAGTATCAGGGCCGTCTCGACGAGGCGGAAAGGCTGTTTCGACGGGCGGGGGAGATCTTTTCCGCTCTGTTCGGCGAGAACCATACCGGCCACGCGACCAGTCTGAGCAACCAGGCTGAAGTGTGCATGGCGCGGAAGCAGTATACGCTCGCCGAACCCTTGTATCAGCGAGCCTTGCGCATCCGCGAAGCGGTCCAGGGCAAGAATCATGGGGATTGCGCCGAGATCGTCGTCAAGCTCGCCCGCCTCCAGCGCGATAACAGCGAACTGTCCCGGGCGGAGGAAACGTATCGCCGCGCCGTGCGGCTTCAGCAGTCGGCCCTGGGCGCAACTCACGCGACAACCATCGAAACACTCGGCGAACTGGCGGCGGTATGTCTGCGGCGCGAGGATTTCGCCGCGGCGCGCAAGGTCCAGGTCGAGGTCGTCGAAGCGCTCGAGAAAGCGCCTGGCCGCAAGGGCTGGGAAGTGGCCGAGGCCCGTGCGGCGCTGCGGCACGCGACCCGCCTTGCTGAACTCGATGCTCCCGCCCGAAAACGCCTGGCCGAGGCAGTAACGGCACTGCGGCAAACCGCGGCCCTCAACCAGAAAAACCAGCTTGCGGAAGCTCTCACCGAAGCACAGAAGGCGGCAGCCGTCCGCAAGGAACTGCTGGGAACGGATGACACGGATTATCGCGATGCCCTGGACTGGGTGGCTTTCCTGCACGGCCGGAAAAAGGAGTGGAAGCTCGCGGACGACGCCTATCGAGCCAAAGCTGAACTGGAGCGGAAGGCGCTCGGCGACAGGCATCCCCAGGTCGCCCGGACCCAGCGCGTACAGATGATGCTCCAGGTGACCGCCGGACACCTTGAGGAAACCGACGCGCTTTGTCGCGGAATCCTCGCTCTGCGGCGGGAATCCCTTGGCAATGGCGACAAGCAGACCCGAGAGAGCGTGAAGGACCTTGACGACTGGGTTGCCAGTGTTGCGGCGCGAGCCGGCGCGAGCAGCGATTTTCAGGCGGCGAGCAAGGCGTGGGAGGAGTCCGTCCAGTTGCGCGCGGAGCTGTACGGCCCGACCGATTGGCGGACGACGGACTCGCGCTGGGCAGAGAAGTACAGCCGGCTTCGCGCCGGCCTTGGTGAGCAAGACCGAAAAGAACTGCACGACGCGGAACGCCTCGAAAAACTGGCGCGCGATCACAATCGTTCCAGTCGTTCCGAAGAAGCCCTCCGCCTGGGAGGGCAGTCGCTGGCAGCATATCGCAAACTCCTGAGCAGCGATCATCCGGAGACAGCGAAGTTGCAAGCCTGGCTCGCAAGCGTCCTCAAGGAACGAGAAGATTACGTCCGGGCTGAGGAACTGTTGCGTCCCGTACCCGACGTTTACCGCCGCACCCTTGGCGCGGACAATCCTGTTTATGCCGGCAGCCTGGCCGACCTGGCCGACCTGTATGTGGCGATGAAGTTGCACGTTCAGGCCGGCACTCTGTATCTCCAGGCTTTGGAGGCGTACAGCGTCGGCCTCGGGAGTGAGAACGAGAAGTACGCCCAAACGCTGACCCGCCTGGGGCGTCTGCACAACACGACGGCGCAGTACGCTCTTGCCCGGGATGCCTTTGAACAAGCGCTGGCGATTCAGCGCCGCGTTCTCGGCCCCGAGCATGTGCGGGTCGCCAACGCGCTGCTTTGGCTGGGCTGGTCTCACCATCAACTCGGCGAGAACGAGAAGGCGGAACCGGTGCTGCGCTCGGCCCTCGTCCTGGCGAAGAAGAAACATGGCGAGACGGATGCAGAGGTCGCCGGCTACCTTCCCTTGCTTGCCCGGGTCGTGGAGCAACGCGAGCGATACGACGAGGCCGGCCGCCTTTATCGCGAGGCGCTGGCCATCCTGAGGCCGGCAGGTCCGAATCGCCGCGCTGATGTGGAAAAGTGCCTGGACGCCCTGATTGGCATGGAAGAGCAGCGCGGCCGTGAAGCCGAGCAACGCGGCGACCTGGACGCGGCGCGGCGGATCTGGACTGCGGCGGCCGCCCTGCGCGCCGAGCGCTATGGGGCCGATGACTGGCAAGCCGCCTCCGCGCGTCTGGCACGGCGGCGTGTCGAAGTCCTCACTCGACTGAATCCCGGCGAGCGCCGGCTGCTCGATGAGGCGGACGAATGGGTGCGCCGCGCCCGAACCCTGGACAAAGAAGGTCGCACGCGCGATGCGCTGGACCTGGCTGGACAGGCAGCGAAGGCGCGGCGGCAGTTTCTCGGCGAAGACGATCCCGATCACGCCGCCGTTCTCGAACAACAGGCCCAGTTCCACTCTCGTCTCGGCGAGTTGGCCCAGGCGGAGGAACTGCTGCGTCGTGCCGTTGCAAGTCGAAATAGCTCCCAGGGAGCCAAGCATCCCGAAGCCGAGTCGGCGCGACGATCCTGGCTCCAGACACTGGAGCGCCTGGTCGATCAGCAGACGGCCCAGGACAGCGCGCAGGGCAAGAAGTCAGCCGCGATGCTCGTTGCGGGCCGCATCCAGCAATTCGGCGCCAACCATTGGCAAGTGACCGACGCCCGCTGGAAAGCGCGGCGCATCGATCGCCTTGCCGGATTGTCTCCCGAACAGCGCAGCCGCTGGCATGAAGCCGGCGCCCTGATTGACAGGGGCAAGGCACTGGTCGAAACGGGGAATTACCGCGATGCGCTGCAGCCTCTGCGGGAGGCACGCGACATTTATCGCGCGTTGCCGGCCGCCGATGATCCGGTCCGCGCGGAGCCGCTGCACTGGCTGGGGGTAGCCCATTTCACTCTCGGTGACTACGCCTGGGCTTCACCTTTGCTTCAGGAGGCGGCGTCCGTCCGAAAACAACTACTCGGAGAGGAGCATCCGGACTATGCGGCCAGCCTCGATTGGCAGGGCTGGCTCGATTTTGTTCTGCGCGACCTCGACGGCGCCGAGCGACTTTGGGAGCGCTCGCTGGCCATTCGCCGTAAGGCACTCGAGCCGGATCATGCGGACCTGGCGCGAGGATTGAACAACCTGTGGCTGCTGCATACGGCGCGGGGCGACTCCGGACGCGCTGAGCCTCTGTACCGGCAGATTCTCGAAGTCCATCGCAAGGCCTGGGGCGAGGACCATCCGGAGTTTGCCCGCGCCATGGAGGGCCTGGGAGATGTCTATTTGGCCCAGGCCGAACAGGAACGCCTTCGCGCGGGGCTGGCAACTCCGGGCATCCAGGCGCTGTATAAACGGGCTGAGGCGCTCTATCTCCAGGTGAAGCAGATTCGCCGCGTCAACCCCGGCATCAATCATCCCGATTATCCCGCGTCGCTGGCGCGGCTGGGCAACCTCTATGCCCGGCTGGGTGAGCCTCTTCAGGCCGAGGAAATGCTTACCAGTGCGGTGGCGGAGCGGCGGCGTCTGCTTGGGAAACAGCATCCGGATTACGCCCAGAGCCTCTTTCATCTGGCTCGGTTCCACGACGAGCAGGGCAACCCGCGCCGGGCCGAACCCCTGCTGGCCCAGGCCCTGGAGATCACGCGCGGCAACCTGGAACTGACATTCTCCGTGCAATCCGAACAGCAACAGTTCCTGCTGACTCAGGCGCTGCGGGTGCAACTCGACGCCTACGTTGCGCTGGCGGCGCGGGCCGAGATTCCGGCCGATCGCGTCTACGCTCACGTCCTGGCCTGGAAGGGCGCGGTATTCGCGCGCCAGCAGCGGCTGCGCGTCGAACGCGGCAATCCCGAACTTCGCGCGGACTTTGACCGCCTCGGCCGCGCTGTCGGTCAACTCGCCCAGCTTGTCTTTGCTCCGCCCGTGCAAGGCAACCTCGATGCCTGGCGCCAGCGTGTTGAGGCGCTGACTGCCGAGAAGGAACAACTCGAGGCGGAACTGGCTCGACGGAGCGAGGCTTTTCGCGATCAGCGTGAATCCGCTCGTGTCTCTGCCGAAGGGGTCCAACGCTCCCTGCCCGCGGGATGCGCCCTGCTCGATTTCCTGGAGTATTCCACCCCCGGCTCCACCGAGAAATCTCTGGCCGTGTTTGTGCTGCGTCAGGGTCAGGCTCTGGTGCAGCACGACCTGGGGCCGCTCAAACGTATCGCCGAGACGGTGCAGCGCTGGCGGGGCGATGTGGAAGGATCGGCCGACACAATGGACGGCGCGGCCCGGACGCTTCGCCGGCTCATCTGGGAACCCATTGAGGATCGACTTGCCGGCTGTCACACCATCCTCATCTCTCCGGATGCGGTCCTGGCTCGTTTTCCCTTTGCGGCCTTGCCCGGGACACGCCCGGGAACGTATCTCCTTGAGGACCTTCGCTTCGCCGTGGTGCCCGCTCCGCAATTACTCGCAGGGACGCGGCGGCCAGAGCAACGCCGCGCCGCCCCCGCGCTGCTCCTGCTGGGTGATGTCAATTTCGGGGCCTCGCCTGGACTGACAAACTCTTCCCCGTCAACAGAAAGAAAACGGGCCGCTGTCAGAGGCACGAAGGCCCCCCAGTTCGATGCGCTGCCGGAGACGGCCGCCGAGATCCGCTCGGTCCGCGGCTCCTTCCTTCGCGTGCATCCTGAGGGAGTAGTACGCGAACTGGCGGGGGAACAGGCGACGGAAGCGGCCTTCCGTGACGAGTCTGCAGGATGCCGTTATCTGCACCTGGCAACGCACGGCTTCTTTGCGCCAGGGGAACTCTGGGCGGGGGGATCACTCCTCGCCGGTTCGGAGATCGCCCGTGGACCAAGGGGCGGATTGCCGGCGGGTCTTCTCTGCGGGTTGGCCCTGACCGGAGCCAATCGGCGCTTTCAGCCCGTTCTCGATGGCTCGACGCCAACGGACGACGGCATCTTGACTGCCCTGGAAGTCGCCGAACTGGACCTGGCTCAGGCCGAGTTGGTCGTCCTCAGCGCCTGCGAGACGGGACTGGGACGCGAAGCGGCGGGCGAGGGGCTGCTTGGACTGCAACGTGCGTTTCAGGTTGCAGGCGCTCGCGCCGCCGTTTCCAGCCTGTGGACCGTCGATGACCGGGCGACGCGACAGTTGATGGCGGCATTCTATTCGCACCTGTGGCGCGATCGGCTGCCTCCCCTGGAGGCCCTTCGGCTGGCACAATTGCAGGCGATGCGCGGGGAGTTTCACTCCAGCCGGCCGCGCGGCCTGGGTGATCCCGAGGCCGGACCGTCCGCGGAAGTTGACCTGCGCCGCCATCCGCGCATGTGGGCCGCCTGGGTCCTCAGCGGTGGACCCGACTCTCTGCTGCAACCGTCCGAAACAATCCCCGATGTGGTCACCGTTTCGCCCGGGCCGATCCTCCTCGCCTTGATTGCGCTGCTTGGTCTGCTGATCTATCGTGCGCGACGGCTTTCTCGTCTCTATCCGGCCCTCATCAATGCAAGGAACACATGATGTGCCGTCAATCAACTTTGCGAATCCGGATCGGCCTGGCGGGGCTGCTCCTCGCGCTGGCGGCGGGCCGTTTGCTGGTGGAGACGCGCTCGGCGGCTCAGGAACCGGCCCTGAAGAAACAACTCGAAGAAGCTCAATTGAAGCGCGAGTTGGCCGAACGACTCCACGACGAAGGGAAACGCCCGGAAGCACGGGAATCGCTTGCGGAACACATTCGCCTGCTCGCTCTGGCACAGGGGGACGAGCATGTCAGCCTGGTGGGGCCTCTGGAACTGCTCGCGAACTGGTGCAACGAAGCCGAGCAGTTCGCCATCGCCAGCAAGCATTTGGAGCGCGTCGAACGCATCTTGAGCCGCAAGCACGGCCCGAAGCACTGGCTGGCGGTGGATGCCCGCCTCTCCGCGAGACATGCCCGCCTGCAAGGAGCGCGGACGCGCGACCAGCGCCGGCAGGTGGATCGGGCCAACGATTTGGATTTGCAGGCACGGGAACTATTTGATCGGGAAAAATATCGTGAGGCGCTGACACCGTCCATCGAGGCCCTGCGGTTATGCCGCGAACTCCTCGGTGAAGAGGACCCCCTGACCGTCCGAGTGCTTGTACGTCAGGCGGGGCTTCACATGCAGCTCAAGGACTACCACAACGCCGAGGAGCAACTGCTTCTCGCGCAGCGCTTGCAAAAGACAATCCAGGGTGAGCAGCATCCCGATACGGTACACACGCTGGCATGGCTGACCGAAGTGTACAGCGCCTCAGGCGATTCGCGGTACGAGGAACTTGCCCCCAGGACCATGCGCCTCTATGCCCTGCTGCTGGGCGACGAGGAAGCAGTTCCACCGGCTCCCGCACCGGCCATGTTCGAGTACCTGTGCAAAGGACTCGTCAGACGCTACTGGGAACGAGAGGATTTTGCCGCTGCCTTGGAGGTGCGGAAAGTGCAACTCTCGGCCGGCATCGCCCTGTTCGGGGAGAAGCACTGGAAGGTTGCCGACCTGCGCTGGCTCGTCCGGCGAACCGAGGAACAGTTGCGACGGACTCCCGCTCAGCGCCGCGCTGTCGCGGAGTTGGACCGCCTGAACACCCTGGTAAGCCAGTTGTCCAATCAGAGCAAGTACAGGGAAGCCCTGCCCTGGTCAAAGGACCTCTTACAACGGCGCATGGACCTGCTCGGCAAGGAACATCTGGATACGGGGTTCGGTTACACCTGGCTCGGCTTCTTGCACATGCAGTTGGGAGAATTGGCCCAGGGTCACGAAGCCTATTCCACGGCCCTGTCTATCCACCGCGCGGCAGTTGGAGAGGAACACCCCGAGACCGCGCTGGTCCTGAACAGTCTGGGGCTGCTGGCGATCCAACGAAAGAAGCTCGAGGAGGCACAGAAATACTTAGAGGAAGCCGAGCGCGTGCGGCGGCTTACGCTCGGCAAGAAACACGCCCTGTATGCCGAGGCGATCAATAATCTCGGCTGGCTGGCCGAAAACCGCCAGGATGAGAAACGCGCCGAGGAGTTTTATCGCCGTGCCCTGCGAATCAGTCGCGCCTTGCCGGCAGGACAGCAGCCAGGCTTCGAGACCCCGCTGGGCAACTTGCTCCGGATGCTGGAGCAGCGCGCGAAACGCTATGAGGAACGTGAGGACTTTGCCGAAGCGAAACGAGTGCGGGGGTCGATCGTGGAGTTGCTCACTGAGGTCCACGGGGCGAAAGCCTGGCAGGTGACGGACGCTCGCTGGGCCGCCGCACGAATCGATCGGCTGGCAACACTGGATCGCGCGGGCCGGCAGGAAGTCAGCGAGGCCACTCTTCTGGTTGCGACGGTTCGCAAACTGGATCAGGAGAAGAAGTATAGCGAGGCGATGCCCCCCTGCCGGAAGCTGGTCGATATCCAGTATCGGCGCATGCGCGATCATACCGATTACGCTCTCGCGCTGACCTGGCTGGGCCTACTGCATCACCGGCAAAATGAGTTCGAGAAAGCCGTCGAATACTGGCAGCAGAGCTTTGAGTTCTACCTCAAGGCCCTCGGTGAGGACCATCCCACAACCGTCCAACGCTTGCAGAACCTGTCGGGGGCGATCCAGGGACGTGTCAAGGAGTTGGAGAAACAGGGCAAGTTCTCCGAGGCGGCCTCCGCTCAGAAGCAGTACGTCGAGGTGCAGGAACGGCGCTACGGGATCACGAACTATCGGGTCACGGATGCCAGGCTGCGTGCGGCTCGTTTCGAGCGGCTGGCAAAGTTCGGGATCAAGGAGCGACAGGAATTAGCCGACGCGACTCGCCTGCTCGAACAGGCAAGAGGGCTGGAGGAGAGGAAACAGTATCGCGAGGCGATTCCTTTGGCGATTCAAGCCCGCGACCTGTTCGTGAAGCATCTCGGCAAGGACAGCGTGGACGAAGGACGCGCATGCCAGCGGTTGGGGTCCCTGTACGGCCATGTGCTTGAGTTCGGTCCCGCGGAGGAAAATGCACGCCGCGAGATCGAGATCCTGAAGAAGCGCCTCGGCAATCTGCATCCGGATTACGCCTGGTCTAACGGCAATCTGGGTCTGCTCTTGCAGCACAAGAAAGATCCGGCCAACGCCTTGCCGCCGCTGCGCGAGTGCGTCGAGGTCCTGCGCAAGGTGTTTGGCGACAAGGATACCGGCTACCTGGACTGGCTGGAAGCGGTCACCGATGTCGCCGCGGAGCTGGCTGCCGTCCACGAGCGCGGCCAGAAATTCGGCGAGGCCCGCAAACTGCGCCAGGAGGCCCTGGAATCCGAGCAGCGCCGGTTTGTCGGCCATCACTGGCGCATCACCGACGCTCGTCTGGCGCTGGCGGATGTCGGCCGGCTGGAAGCGCTCACGCTGCCGCAGCGGCAGCAATGGATCGAGGCCAACACCCTGATGGATTCGGTGCGCAAGTTGCGCCAGCAAAACAAGCCGCGCGAAGGGCTGGAACCGGCCGGCCGCGCCGCTGAACTGCGCAAGCTGATCTTCGGGGAGAAACATCACAGCTATGCCGAGAGTTTGCACTGGTTCGCTCTCATGCACGATCTCCTCAAGGAGAACGACAACGCGGAACCCATCTATCGGCAATCGTTGGCAATCCGGGCTGAGACGACAGGGCCGGACCATCCTGCTTTCGCCAGCACAGCGAGCAACCTGGCGGTGGTCCTGCATCGGCAGAAAAAGTATCCCGAGGCGGAAAGCCTGCACCGGCGAGCGCTGCTCATCCGCCGGCTGGCGCTTGGCGAAGAACACCCCGATACGCTGTTCAGCATTGCCGAGTTGGCCATGACCCTCACCCGCCAGCAGAAGCAGGATCAGGCCGAACCGCTGTTCACTGAGTTGACCCAGCAGCGGCGCAAGTTGAATGGTCCGCGATCCGCCGAGTATGCGGCGGCTTTGCACAACCTCGGCTGGAACTATCACGAAGCGAACGCTGACGCGCGGGCGGCGCCGCTGCTGCGCGAGGTGGTTGAGTTGCGGAAAGAACTGTTCGGAGAAAAAGATGAACGCTATCTGCGATCGCTCGGACTCCTGACGACGTCTTGCGAGCGGCTGACGGACGCGGCTCAGGACCGAGGGGACGTGCAGGCGGCGTTGGTCTTTGCCCGGGAAAGCATCGTCCATCTCGAGAATCGATTTGGCCGCGACCATGTCCGGGCGCGCGACGCCCGGTTGGTTCTCGCCGGCATCGAGCAGGTGGCACGGCTCGATAAGGGAAAACAGCGACAGATCGTCGAGGCCCGGCAACTCCACAAACAGGCCGGCAAGCTGCTCGAACAGGAGAAATACTCTGACGCTCGCAAGCCTGCCGAACAGGCCGTTGCCATCCGGTTGCGAGAGTTGGGCGAAAAGAACCTCGATTCCGCGGAAAGCCTCGATCTGCTTGTCTCGATCCTGCTGAAGTTGGGACACGCCCGGGAAGCCCGGCCTGCCATTGAGAAGGCAGTTCGCACTCAGCGCCTGCTGCGAGGGGAAGAGCATTCCGCGACCCAGACCGCCCTGTTCCAGTTGGCACAGGTTTATGGCCAGCTCGAAGAGTTGGACTTGCTGGAACCGCTGGTGCGCCAATTTCTCGCGCGAGCGCGAAAGAACGCCGGCGCCGACCCGAGCGCTCTTCGTCGCCGGCTTCTTGACCTGGAGCGAGTCTGCGAGGACAGGGCCGCCTGGCACAACAAGCACCAGGAATTGGTTCGGGCAATTGCGTATCGCAAGGAAGTCCTCAGTCTGCGTACGGAGCGCCTGGGAGAAAACGACTGGCGCATCGGCAGCGCAAAACTCTATTTGCTGATTGAGGAAAGCCATGCCCGGCTGACCCCACCTCAGCAAAAGCAGTTGCAAGAAGCCGAGGACCGAGTGGGGAAGCTCTTCCAATCTCCTGCGAACGCCGAGCGAACCAGGGAAGCCGAGGGAGTCCTGAAGGTGTATGTCGATTTGCTGGGCAAGAGCAACCCGGAAACCGGTGTCGCCCGGCTGCTGCTTGGACACTCCCTCTACCTGGAGGGCAAACGAGCCGAGGGGATGGAGGCGATCGAACAGGCCAACGCGGGACTGAAGAAGAGCCTTGGCGAAGAGAGTCCCTTGCGTGCCGACGGCCTGTTGCTCCTCGCCTGGATGGGCCAGCAAGGGAAGCAACCTGTCGAGCGCTGGGGACCTCTTCTGCGCGAGGCGTTTCGCATTTTCGAGCCTATGGACCGTGAGAATGCAGGCAGTCATCGCCAGGTCATGGAGTGGCTGGAGCGCCTCTACAGCGACCTGATCGCAACGTATGAAAAGGAGTCCGCGAATTACGTCGCCATCCGCACCATGCACCAGGAGCATCTGAAGCTGTTGACCCGGCTCCACGATGCACAGCACTGGAGCCTCACAGCTGCTCGCCATGCCCTGGCGGCGGTCGATCGACTGGAACGGCTGACGCCTGAACAACGTGGGCGTCTGCGCGCGACGAGCGAGTTGAGTGCGAAGATGTTTCAGTTCTGGAAGAAGGACCAGTTCGCCCAGGCGCTGCCGCTCGCCCGGCAAGTCGCGGACGAGTTCAGCGATCTCCTTGGTAAGGACCATCGGCTTTACGGAGTGGCCCTTTACAACATTGGGGCGCAGTTCAGGGGCCTGGAACAATGGGAAGAAGCTCGCCAGCACTATCGCCTGGCAACGGCAATCCTGGCGAAAGCCGAGGCCGAGCAATCCCCGACGACACGTTCGGCCGCACTCGAGATGGTGGAGGCATGCGAGGAGATCGCCAGCCGCGCCCTCGATCGCGACGAACTCGAAGCCGCCGTGAACGCCAGCAAGGAGGCCCTCGAGGCTCGCACCCGGTTGTCCGGTTCGGATGACGAACAGACAGTCGATGCGCGACGAACGCTGGCCTTCATTGAACGGCTGCGGTCGCGCCCCCTCAAGGAACGCACACGCCTGCGCGAGGTTTCCCGAGGAAACGTCGAAATCACCCGGCTGTTTCGGGCGGGGAAATATGCGGAAGCGCTGACCCGGAGCCGGCGCATCGTCGAGACGCTGGAACAGTTTCAAGAGACGCAGTTGTCCGATTATCTCAGCGCACTGCACAATCTGGCGACCTGCACGCACGCCGTGGGCGATGCGGCTCGCGCTTTGCCTAAGTTTCGCCGCGCTCTGAGCGCGTGGGAACAGGTTCATGGCAACTCACGTCCTCGCCCACCCAGGACCCTGGAGCGCATGGCCGGGGTCTATCTGGAGTTGGGTGATCCCGTCCGCGCCGAAGCGCTCCTGCGCGAGGCGGTGGAGATTCGCAAGCCGGCGGACGAGGAGGACGAAGCGACTGTGGACTATGGCCGGGGGCTGGGGTTGCTGGCCTCCGTGGTCCAGAGCCGGGGTGCAACTGCCGAGGCGAACGAATTGTTGCCGCGGTCGAGCCGCATCATCCAGAATGCCCGGGGCAAGGATGACCCCGACTATGCAACGACCCTGCATCAGCTTGCCCTGCTGGCCGCGGCGCAGGGCCAAGGCGACCGCGCCCATTCCCTTGAGGAACAGGCCCTGGGAATCCGCAAGAAGGTGTTCGGCCTGGATCATCCCCACGTTGCCGAGAGCTTGCGCCAGTTGGCATCGCTGGCGCTGGAGAAAAAGGATTTCGCGCGAGCAACCACGCTTGCCCGGGAAGCCCTCGATATCACAACGCGGCAGCTTGGCCTTACCCATCCTGACACGACAGCAAGTCAGTATCTGCTGGGGCGGATCCATGTCTCGGCCGGGCGCATGGCAGAGGCAAAATCCCTCTTGCTCCAGAGTACCCAGCGAACGCGGACGCAGCTCGATGAGCTGGCCACCGTTCAATCGGAGGCACAACAACAGCGTTTGCAGGCCGCGCGGCGTCCGTGCCTCGACGCCGCGCTGGCTGTGGCGCTCCAGGAGAAGGGCGATCTGGAAGCAGTCTATCTTGAGATGCTGGCATGGAAGGAAGCGCTGGCGGCACGCAAACTCCGCTGGAGAAAGGCATCGCTCAACGGAGAACACTCCGGCGAATTGGCCCGCCTGGCAGCCCTGACGAGCGAACTGGCCGTCCTGGCCAGGACCATTCCCGCGCTGGACAGCCGCGATGCCTGGCAGAAGCAGCTTCAGGAACTTCTCGACCGGCGCGATGCGATTGAGGACGCCCTCAAACAGAGCGCCGCCGCTGTTCCCGTTGAACCTCCGCCGTCCCTTGAGGGCCTGCAGCGAAGTCTGCCCGCGAACAGCGCCCGCATCGATTTCTTCGAGTACGATCCGAGTCCGGCCTTGCATGCCGCTCCGGGCAAGTCAAACAATGACCGTCTGTTGCTGGCGTTTCTGTATCGGCCCGGTCAGCCGGTCGTCGCCGTTCCACTGGGGTCCGCCGTCCGCATCGATGACGCCTGCAAACGATGGCGCTCCGGCGATTCCGGCGCCGCGGCGGCGGTGCGCGCACTGCTCTGGGGGCCGCTGGCCGAGTACCTGAAAGGGATTCGGCTCATCTTCTATTCGCCCGATGGCGTGACGAAAGACGTGCCGCTGTGGGCGCTGCCGGGAGAGCGGTCGGGTAGCATTCTGGCGGAGGAACATGCTTTCGGGTTGGTGGTTGCTCCGAGCATCCTTCCTCCTCGCTCCCTTGCTTCCGGCGAGGAGGAAAAGACCGGAACGCTGCTGCTCGCGGACCGGACGGAGGCCCTCACAACATCCTCCCTTGGTGCGCTTTTCCGCCGGACCCATCCCCCCGGGACGAAAATGCTCGTCCAGGGAAGCGACACGAGGAAGGCGGAGTTGAAGCAGGCTCTTTTAGCCAGCACGCACATTGTCCTGAGGGGGCGAACTCGGGAGGAAGCCAGCGGACGACAACCGTCCCTCGACCCCGTGCCGGACCTCCCGCGCGGCATCTCATTTGGTCTGGATCTGCCGGAAGACGACCTGCTGACCGCCCTCGAAATCGAAGGCGAGGAAAAGTGCGTGGCAAACATCGTTGTGTTGGCGCTTGCTGGTGGAGCGGACAAGGATGCACCCAACGCCGGCCTGCGGGATGCGTTCCTCCATTCGGGAGCGCGCGTGGTCGTTTCCAACGTGGGGCCGGTCAAGGATGCCGAGGCTGCGCGGTTCACGGCGCTATTTCACGAGAAGCTCTGGGTTGACAGGCTCTCTCCTGTGGAAGCGCTGCGGCAAACCCAGATTACCCTCCAGGGCGAACATCCAACCCTCAGCCCAACCTGGGCTGGCTGGACGGTCAGCGGCAGCGTCGCAGACCTGACTCGCGCCGTTGGCGGCAACCCGCCGCATCCGGAAACGATGTCATCGCCGCTGCCTGTTCTATTAGCCCTGTTCGCCCTTGGGCTGGGGTTGAGCAGTTACGCTCGCCTGCGTAGCGCCCCCAGCGTCCGAGTGGTTTGTCGGCGCGGGAGCGACGGAAGCCAGTAAACTGCTCTTCAGGTACAACCGCAGCCGTAATGTCCCGAGTAGGCAGAGTGATTGGAGTCCTGTGATGCTCACCACACGATGGCGGTCTGTCGCCCACAGGCTCCCTCATCTGGCCTGGCTCCCGTTGTCGGCGTTTGCCTTGCTGTTGAACCTGCCCGCCCTTGTCGCCGCCGACAGCAGGACGGGCGAGCAAATCTACCGGCAGAAATGCGCTTCCTGCCACGGTCCGGCGGGAGAGGGAACGAAGAAGTACCGTCATCCTCTGGCCGGCGACCGCTCCGTTCCACAGTTGACGAAGCTGATCGCCGAGACGATGCCCGAGAACAAGCCCGGCACCCTCTCGACCGAGGAAGCCCAGAAGGCGGCCGTGTTCATTCACGATGCCTTCTACTCGCCGGCAGCCCGGCAGCGGAATCAGCCGCCGCGGCTCGAACTGGCGCGCTTGACCGTCCGCCAGTACCGCAATGCCATCGCGGACCTGATTGGCAATTTCCGCTCATCAGGCCGATGGGACGATCGGCGCGGCCTCAATGCGGAGTATTTCAAGAACCGCGAGTTCCAGAACCAGGCGCGCGCGATTACGCGCGTGGACCCGGAGGTTCGCTTCGACTTCGGCACCGCCAGCCCGAGTCCCGAGAAGATCGAACCGCACGAGTTCTCCATCCGCTGGACCGGCTCCGTGCTGGCCCCGGAGTCGGGGGAATTCGAGTTCACAATCCGCACCGAACACGCCGCCCGGCTCTGGCTCAACGACCTGCGCCGGCCGCTGATCGATGCCTGGGTGAAGTCGGGCAGCGACACGGAGTACCGGGGGTCGATGTTCCTCATCGGCGGGCGTGTCTACCCGCTTCGCCTGGAGTATTCCAAGGCCAAGCAAGGTGTTGATGACTCGAAGAACAAGCCCAAACCGCCGCCGACGAAGTCCTCCATCAGGCTCGAATGGAAACCGCCACATCGTGTGACAGAGGTCATCCCGACTCGCAACCTGTCGCCGGTCAGCTTCCCCGAGACCTTTGCCGTCAGCACTCCCTTCCCACCGGACGACCGCAGTTACGGCTGGGAGCGCGGGACAACCGTGTCGAAGGAGTGGGACCAGGCCACGACGGATGCGGCCATCGAGACGGCCGGCTACGTCGCGGCCCGACTGAATGAACTGGCCGGTACGCGCGAGGGTGCCGCAGACAGGACAACACGCCTGCGCGACTTCGCCAAGCGTTTCGCCGAGCGCGCGTTTCGCCGGCCCCTGGCCGACGAGCAGAAACGATCCGTCGAGCGCCAGTTCGAGGCGGTGACCGACCCGGACCTGGCCGTCAAGCGAGTGGTGCTGCTTGTCCTCAAGTCGCCGCGGTTTCTCTATCGGGAGGCGAGCGGCGGGCCGGATGCGTATGATGTGGCCGCGCGGCTGTCCTTCGGGCTGTGGGATTCAATGCCCGACAAGGATTTGCTGGAGGCCGCGGCCGCCGGCAAGCTCAGCAGCCGCGAACAGGTGGTGGCCCAGGCCGAACGGATGCTCGGCGACCTCCGCGCCCGGACGAAAGTGCGCGAGTTCCTGTTCCACTGGCTGAAGATCGATCAGGTTGCCGACATTGGCAAGGACCCGAAACGATTTCCGGGCTTCGACGCGGCGATTGTCTCCGATCTGCGAACCTCGCTGGAGTTATTCCTGGATGACGTGGTCTGGAGCGAGACTGCCGATTTCCGGCAACTTCTGCTGGCGGATGAGACGTATCTGAACGGCCGGCTCGCCAAGTTCTACGGCGCTGACCTCCGGGCTGACGCGGGGTTTCAGAAGGTGAAACTCAACGCGCAGGAGCGAGCCGGCGTTCTCACTCATCCCTATCAGATGACAAGGTTCGCCTATACCGCGGAGAGTTCGCCGATCCATCGCGGCGTCTTCGTGGCTCGCGGAGTGCTGGGCGTTTCGCTTCGGCCTCCTCCCGAAGCGTTCACACCCCTGGCCGCTGACCTGCATCCATCGCTGACGACAAGGGAACGAGTAACATTGCAAACGAAGCCGGATAGCTGCATGTCCTGTCATGCCGTCATCAACCCCCTCGGGTTCACGCTGGAACACTTCGACGCCGTCGGACGCTATCGCGAGAAAGACAACGGACGGCCGATCAATGCAGCGGGCAGTTACCAGACCCGGAGCGGTGAGAAGGTGACCTTCGCTGGCGTCCGCGACCTGGCGAAGTTCCTGGCGAGCAGTGAGGAGGTGCATGCCGCATTTGTTGAGCAGATGTTCCATCATCTGGTGCAGCAGTCCATCCGCGCTTACGGCCCGCGCACGTCGCAGGATTTGCGTGCATCGTTTGCCGCTGCCCACTACAATATCCGCAAGCTTGTGGTCGAGGTTATGGCAACCTCCGCGCTCCTGGAGAGGAAACAGCCCCAGAAGATTCACTATCTTCCTCCTGCCTCCGCCCTCATTAGCAGTTACACTCAGGGAATGCCTCGTCATCTTCGGAAGCTTATTCCATGATCCGCAATCACTCCCGCCGCGACTTCCTCCGCGACCTCGGCATCGGCGCGGCCGCCATGCCCTTCGTCCTCAACCTTCCCAGCCTCGGCTTCGCCAACCAGGCCCAGCGCAAGCAGCGCCTGGTGGTGATGTTCAGCCCCAATGGGGTTGTGCCGGGCGCATTCTGGCCCGACGAGGAGGGCGCGAAGTTCACGCTCAAGGCGAGCCTCCAGCCGCTGGAGCCGTTCAAAGCACGCACGCTGATCCTGAACGGCGTCTGCGACAAGGTCCGCGGCGACGGCGACGCCCACATGCGCGGCATGGGCTGTCTGCTGACCGGCGTCGAGTTGTTCCCCGGCAACGTCCAGGGCGGCTCGGATACCCCCGCCGGCTGGGCCAAGGGGCAGTCGATCGACCAGGAGATCAAGGGCTTCCTTCAGAAGACCCCCGCCACGCGCACTCGCTTTGGCTCGCTGGAGTTCGGCGTCATGGTGCCGGAGCGAGCCGACACCTGGACTCGGATGGTCTACACCGGACCGAACAAGCCGCTCACTCCGGTTGACGATCCGTATCAGATGTTCGGCAAACTGTATGGTCGGCTAAAGGACAGGGAGGCGTTGGCGAGCGTCCTCGACGGCGTGAAGGACGACCTGAAGAAACTTGGCTCCTCCGTCAGCGTGGAGGACCGCAAGCTGCTCGACGAACACGCCTCGTTCGTTCGCGAGATGGAACAGGAACTGCGCGCGGCCAAGGAACAGAAGAACTCGCATCCCGTGCCGGAAGTCGAGCCGGGGGTGAAGGCGGAGAACAACAACATCCCGCGCATCAGCAAGATGCAGATTGACCTGATGGTAAACAGCTTCGCCGCCGACTTCGCGCGGGTGGCGACGCTTCAGTACACCAACTCGGTCGGCGGGGCGCGGATGCGCTGGATCGGAGTCGAGGAGGGACATCACGAACTGTCGCACGAGCCAGACTCGAACGCGAAGGTGCAGGACAAGCTGACCAAGATCAACCGCTGGTTCTGCGAGCAACTGGCCTACCTGGCGAAGAGACTGGCTGAGACGCCCGAGCCGGGCGGCGGCGGCAGCCTGCTCGACAACACGCTGATCGTCTGGACAAACGAACTCGGAAAAGGCAATTCCCACACACTGGACAACATCCCCTTCGTGCTGGTCGGCAACGGCTTGAACTTCAAGATGGGCCGCTCGGTGAAGTACCCGAAACTGCCCCACAACCGCCTGCTGCTGGCGCTGGCGCACGGCTTCGGCCATCGGATTGACAAGTTCGGCAACCCCAACTTCTGCGCCGGCGGGCCACTACCGAACCTGACCTGAACCCCTCCCGGTGCAGTATTCCCCCGGCAAGTAAGTGAATCACTCTCGCCGCCGCCCGGCTTGTCCGGGCGGAGCACTGTTTGGCAACCAGAGAGTGGCGACGATGTCCTCGCCGCCGCCCGGCTTGTCCGGGCGGAGCGCTGTT
>JBBSDR010000001.1:0-24259 GCA_038240465.1 Gemmatales bacterium | reverse complement strand
GATAACAACTGGCTCGCGGGCAATCATCCGCTCGCGCCGCCTTGCGAGGAAGTCCACGGCGGCGCCCACACCCAGCTCATGCGCTACTACGCCGCCAATTTTCCGCAGGAGTATCAGGGCAACCTGTTCGCCTGCAACTGGGGCCGGCACGGGTTTGCTGGCCCCAACCGCGGCATCTTCCGCTTCGTCCTCGACGAGCGCAACAACGTCGTCAAGAAGGAAACGCTGGTCGCCTGCACCGACCCGCACTTCCGCCCCAGCCACATCCATCTCGACGTCGATGGCAGCCTCCTGATCGCCGACTGGTACGGCCGTGACGACGAGAGCGACATGACCGGCCGCATCTGGCGCTTGAAGTACGTCGGCAAGAATGCCCCGGTCGTCAAGCATAAGCTCGATTCGCCGGATTGGAAGAACGACGATTACGCGATCGAGGCGCTGGGATCGCCGAGTCATTTGATTCGCGAGAAGGCGACTCAGGTGCTGTCGAAGGGCGGGGTGGGAGCCATCGCCAGCCTGGCCTTGTGCGCGAACGACTCCAGGGAACCCCTGGCCGCGGCAAATGCGCTGTGGACGTTGATGCTCATCGGGGCCAAAGATACGCGGGCGTATCGGCATATTCCTCTGGGAGACAAGAACCCCGATTGGCGGGTCCGTCGCCTGTCGCTGGATTTGATTCGTCGTCTCGGAGTGGGAGTCGGCGAGGTTTCTTCCCAGATTGCAGTGGAAAGAGACAAAGACCCGGCCGTGCGCCTGGCGGGTGCGCTCGGCGTCGGCTTGAACGACAATTGGCCCGGACGTACAGGCGCCGCGCTCCTGGAGGTGTTGAACCCTACCCTGGCGAACGATGCCCATCTGCGTTACGAAGTCGCCTGGCATCTCGCCAAACACGCGGATGAAAAGGCGCTCACCAAACTTCTAACCTCCGACGACGCCAACGTGCGCCTCGCCGGGCTGATCGCCATCGATGTCGCCTGTTACGAGGATTTCCCGACCAGGAAAATCGCACTGGAAGCGCTCTCCAGGGCGTTGGAGAAGCCCGGCAAGCTCGATCATCAACTGCTGCTGACGGTCGCTCAGCTCAACGGCGATGCGTCGATCGTGCCTGCTCTTGAGAAACTCATCGCGAATGACGATCTGCCGACCGCCACCATCGCCAGGGCCATCCTGGTCCTGAAAGCGAAGGCAGGCGGCAGCCTGGCGTCCACGAAGCTCAGTGCCGCCGCGGGCAAACGCCTCATCGAAGCGGTCGAGAAGGGTTCGCTCAGGATCGCGTCGCCGGCCGATCAACTGGTGCTCTTCGAGTTCCTCGAATCCGAAGGCCCAACGCCGTTTGCCTTGAAGCAGATCGAGGGGCAGTTGCGCTCGGCCAATCCGGCCCTCAAGCAGGCGGCCCACACGCTGGCGCGGCGCTTCGGCACGAAGGCGTCCTCCGTTGGCAACGGATTGTGGCCAAACGTACTCAATCCGAAGACGAAATTCGAGGACACGATCGAATACCTATCGACGGTCGCCCGCGTTGAGGCAACGCCCACGGAGGATGCCTGGGAAAAGATGCTGGCACATGACGACCGTTTCGTCCGCGCAGAAGCCGTGAGGTGGTGGCGCGACTTCAAGGCGCGGCCCAGGATGGTCGCGACGTTGGTTCGCCATGCTCCGAAGCTCCTGAAAACCGACGCCGACCTCGATGACGACCTGGCCACCGTGTTTCGACACCTGAATCATCCGTCAGCGATCAAGTCGCTCAACTTGCCCGAAAGGGAACGAGACAAGGACGGCCTGACGAAATACGCACTCGAGGAACTCGCAGACATCCCAGCCACCGATCGTCCCAAACGCGCGGCGATGGGCTTGCAAGTCTTCGAGCGCAACGCCTGCACCAAGTGCCACACGACGGCGACGCAGACGACGCTGTTGGCTCCGTCGCTCAAGGGCATCGCGGGGCAAAAGGTCGATTACCTGATCGAGTCGGTGCTGTATCCGTCGAGGGTCATCAAGACCGGCTTTGAATCAGAGCGGATCGAACTGAAGAACGGCAAGGTCCTGACAGGGCTGGTCAAGGACGACGGCAAGTTCCTGCGCGTCCTGAGTCTCGACAAGGAGGAACGCATCGCCAAGGAGGACGTGGAGAGTCGAGCCACGACGAAGGTGTCGGTGATGCCGGACGGTCAGGAGGCGACGATGAGTCGACGCGAGTTTGTCGATTTGATCCTGTATATGCAGACGTTGAAATAACTCTCCAATCCCGAAGAGTTATTCTCTTCCGCCCCGATTGCGGGCCGGTGAATCGCCACGATCACGGTCACGGCAAGCAGTGGCAGAAGAGTTACGTCTATGTGCCGCGCGGCACTGCGGGCATCTTCGTCAACTTCGCCGAATACGTTGAGCCGCGCCGCCCAAGGCAACCATCAGCGTGACCGTCCCGTTCTGGAAGGATCGGGTGACCCCAGGGAAGATCGAAGTTCCGGTCGTGGCGGAGAAGCCAGTGCATAAGTAAACTCACAGGTAACAGTTGGGTCCGGAACCGGAGCAACCGATCCCGGCTGAGCTTGTTGAAAGAATGCCAGCAACTTCCCATGGAATTCGACATGGCGCGATCCGACCGACGGAGAGTTTCTCACGAAGACGAACACGAGCCGCGCCGCCGGCGCTCCCGGGACGAGGACGACCGCCCCCGCCGGCGCAAGAGCCGCGGCGGCAGCTCTCTGCCGTGGATCCTCGGCGGCGCGGGTGCCCTTGTCGTGCTGATCGCCGTGATCATCGTCGTGGTCTTGCGCGGCGGCTCAGGCTCAGACGACGACAGCCTCCCACCCCGCGACCCGCCCCCCATCGATAACGGCCCTGCCCCCGTCGCATGGCGCTATGTCCCCGACGCCGCCACTCCGAAGGTGCTCACCGACGCGAAGATGCCCCTGGCTGAAGACCCGCACAGGGTCATGGACATCGCTTTCAGCAGTTCGGGATCGGCCCAGGCGGTGGTCGCCTACGAGGGCGAGAAGGGCCGCGACCACGCTGTCCGCCCCGTCAACGTCGATCGCTTCGACCTGACGACAGGCCAGCGGCTCGGCACCGTGACGTTGTTCCGGCGGCAGTCGGCCCGCCCCGGCTTCGGCGCCATCAAGAAGGCGGAGATGGGCGGCGACGTGGGCTTCCGCATGGCCCTCAGCCCCGATGGCAGCCGCGTCGCCACCCAGAACGAATCGGAAACCGAGATCGCCGTCCACGACCTGAACGCGAACAGGCTCCTGAAGAAATGGCCGAACGGCGTGGGCGCCCGCCACCGCTGGCTGGGGTTCCCCGACAACGACCACGTCCTCGCCTGGGACGGCCAGGATCTCGTCAAGTGGACCGTCCAGGGGGGCGAGAAGCAGCGCTTCAAGGAGGTCAAGGGCTTCCCGGAGTTAAGCCCGAATCGCAAGTACGTCGCCTTCCGCACGGCCCGCGGCATCGACATCGTCGAGATCGCGAGTGGCGAGTGTCACGGCATCATCGGGAACGAGGACGAGCCGTTCTACGGCAACATGCCGATGGCGTTCAGCCGCGACGGCAAGGAGCTGCTGATCGGGGCGGTGAGCAAGCTGTACCAAGCAGTGCGGGTGAAGTTCGCCTTCGCCCCCAGGGACCAGCAGCCCGACGGCAACGACTTCGAGCGCGAGTTGGAGACCGGCGCAATGAACATCTGCCGCCGCGACCTGACGCGGAATGTGTGGGTGGACAAAACACGGGCACCGCTCGGCCCCGGCCCGGCGCGATTCGTCGAGGGCGGCTTCCTCGCCCAGGGCTGGTGCCTGTATCAGACGGGGAAGTTACTGCCCTTCGCGCGCTACCTGGCCGAGCCGCCGCTCATCGTGGCAAAGGGTACGCCCGACGGGCGGCTCTGGGTGGTCGAGCCGACTGCCGACGGCAAGGGCCGTGTCTTCTACCCGCGCCCGGTGATCAACGCCGCCGCCAGGGCCGTCTTGCAGCGGTTGGAGAAGGGTGACATCAGGCCGGCAATCCCGCCCGGATCTGACGTGCGCATAGCGATCACAGCCACCTCGGACGGGCTGAAGCGCAGCTTGGAGGACGCAGCGGGCCTCTCGCTGGTGAACAGTGGGCTGAAGCCGGCCGCGGCGGGCGACCTGACGCTGACGATCAACGCGAAGGAGATCGTCAGCGGCAAGTTCATCTCCTACGTCAGCCCCGGTGTGGGCAGCGAGAACGCCGCCCATCGCACCATCGAGTGCGCCTCCGCGCTGACCGACCGCACGGGGCGGGTGCTGTTCCGGAACGAGACGGTCATCCACCCGCCGGGGACCATCACCTTTGAACGCGGCGGGGCGAGCAAGGCGGTCGAGGGGGAGGTCCACAGGAGCGCCCATGCGTGGGCGGGGCGGCTGCTCATCCCGCCGACGTCGCACTTCGTCAACGGCGAACTGGTGGACTTCCCGCTCACGATGCCGTTCTCCGAGAAAGGCCAGGCGCCAAAGGGGAGGTAGCAGCCCCAGACCGTCGGTCCGCCCCGTTGGAGACCGTACTATTCAAAGGTTTCCGCAAACGGCCTGGCTTTCGGGTGGAAGGAGGGAACGATGGCGGAAACCGATCCGACGACTGTCAAGGAGATGCAAAGGAGGGCAAACCTCATTCCAACTCCTTGGGTGCTCGGTCAATCTTTCGGTTTGTTCTTCTCCGGGATGACGAGATCCTTGACGTCCTGGGGATGCAGGAGGACGGCCAGCACGCGCGTCTTGCCCGTCTTGCTCGGGTTCTTCGACACTCGATGCAGGCAGCCAGTCGGCTCGTAGAAGGTATCTCCGACCTTGAGCGAACTGGCGGGGTTCTCATCGATGGCCCACTCGTACTCGCCTTCGAGGACGTAGCCAAACACCGGGCCGGGGTGCCGGTGCGGCGCGCTCGACTGGCCCGGTTCCAGGGTCACCTCGACTGTCGTTGCCTTCGCCTTCTTGCCGTCGAGTTTCTCGGCGATGTCCTTTGCGGAGAGGACCTTCACATTCGGTTTGGTGTGTTCGTCGTGATGCGCCAGAATCATTCCGCTGACCGCGACGGCAGCGACGGCGAGTGCGAAGAACGTCCGATACATGGCTGGCTCCGTTCGAGTTGGTCGGAAGGGCGATTGCGGTCCTTCGAGGATTGTACGCCCGAGCGACTCTTCCGCCATTCGGGAGTATCTTCGCGCGGATTTCCTCCAGGGGAAGCCTTCGGGGAGGACGGGAACCCCGCCTGTGCGATGCTGGGGCTGCAAAACAGTTGCGACCGGGTGCCAGGAGGGTTACTATCCGCGATAGCTCAACGATGAGGTTGCAGAGATCAATCAGCGAGTTGTGAAACGCCCAGCTTACGGAACCTGCATTCGTTCCAGGGGGGCATCGATGTTGCGCCATCTCCCGCATCTCCGACAGAGTCTCGGCTTCGCTTTGCTACTGGCCGCCTTGACGACGACCGCTCACACGCAGGAGCCGGCCGCGCGTGAATCGCTATGGAAGAAACTGGAGCCCTACGCGCAGCCGCCGGAAGAATTCGTCGGCAAGTTCGGACCCTACCGTTCTCCGCTCAAGTTTGCCGACAACTCACTCGCCAAAACCCCTGCGGAGTGGGCACGGCGTCGAGATGAAATCCAGAAAACCTGGCACAAGCGCCTGGGGGCCTGGCCTCCGATGGTGGAGAAGCCCACCGTCAAGAAGCTGGAAACCGTCGAGCGCGACGGCTACACGCAGCACAAGGTCCAGGTGCAAGTACACCCGGACGGGAAAAACGTCGATGGGTATCTGCTTGTTCCGAAGGGCCGAGGGCCGTTCCCCGCCGTGATCGTCCCCTTCTACGAACCGCTTACCAGCATTGGCCGGGGAGGGAAAGGGCGCGGCGTCGGCACGCATGACTACGGCCTGCAGCTCGTGAAGCGCGGCTTCGTCACCCTGTCAATTGGCACACCCGGCTCGCTCGACAAGCTGGGGAGCGACACGCGCGAGGCCCTCGTCAAGGCCGGCCAGGAGCTGCGCCGGCAACCGCTCACGCTCCTGGCCTATGTGGCATCCAACTGTCTCACCGCACTGGCCCAGATGGCCGAAGTGGACTCGAAGCGCATCGGCATCATCGGGCTTTCCTACGGCGGCAAATGGTCGATGTTCGCCTCCTGCCTCGATGACCGTTTCGCCTGTGCCGTCTGGTCCGATCCCGGCATCGTCTTCAACGAGAAGGACCCCAACTGCAACTACTGGGAACCGTGGTACCTGGGCTACGATCCGAAGGTGCGACGCAAGGAGGGCGTTCCCTCGACGACGAACCCGCGCACCGGACTCTACAAGGAGGTGATGGAAGCCGGGGAGGATCTGGTCGATCTGCACGCGCTTATGGCGCCTCGCCCTGTCCTGGTCTCGGGCGGGGTGCAGGACCCTCCCAGGAACTGGCTGGCGCTCAATTACCTGGTGTCCGTCAACACACTGTTGGGCCACAAGCAGCGCGCGTTCCTGACCAAGCGCAAGACGCACGTCCCGACCGCCGAGGCCCTGGAACTGGAACTCGCGTTCCTCGAGTACTTCCTGAAGCCGTAGAAGCTCGACAAATCCGGGAAGATCCAGGCCCCGAAGAAGGCTGACAAGGTCGGGTTCATGCTGCGGTCGGTGAAGAGCGGCCCGTGGTCTGCGCCGGAAACCTGGGATGCACGGCGGGTCCCCAGGGAGGGCGACCGCGTCCCGATCGGCCGCAAGACGAGCGTTGTGTTTGACGCGATCAATTCGCCGGTCATCCGGTATCTGCAAGTCGCCGGCGTGCTGTCCTTTGTCCGCGACCGGAGCACGCCCCTGAACGTCGGCGTCATCACAATCCAGCCGACCGAGGAATACGCCGAGACCGGCTTCGACTGTCACGCCGTGGTTGAGGAAAGAAAGCACGAGCCAGTACCAGGCGACCGGGCGGCCCTTGAAGTCGGCACGCCTCAGGACTCAGGACCCGATCCCGCATCCGCACACGGCGCGCATTCGACTCCATCTGCCTGCCGGAATGGACAGAAAGGACGGCCCAGGCATCGTTTGCTGCGATGGGAGGATGGACTTCCACGGCGCGGCCATGAATCGCACCTGGCTGCATCTGGAGAAGAATGCCGTGCCGGGCGACAAAATCGTTGTCCTGCCCGAGCCGGTGACGGGCTGGCGAGTCGGCGACGAGGTGCTGCTCACGGGCGCGAAACGGTCCTATGCCAACACCCGGCGCAACGACCCTGCCGCCTCCAGCAGCGAGACGCACCGGATCACGAAAATCGAAGGCCTGACGCTGCACCTGGACAAAGCGCTCTCTCATGAACATCTGGGCGAGGTCGCCAACCTGTCACGCAAAGTCATCATCGAGAGTGCCGATCCGAATGGTGGGCGTGGTCACACGATGTATCATCGCCACTGCGCTGGCGGCATCAGCTACGCCCGGTTCGCTCTCCTGGGCCAGGAAGGCCTGCTGGGGCGGTATCCCATTCACCACCACCTCTGTGGCGCGACGATGCGTGGCAGCAGCGTCATCGGCGTCGCGATCGTCGATTCGCACAATCGCTGGGTTACCATTCACGGCACACATTTCCTGGTCGTCCGCGACTGTGTCCGCTACCAGAGCATCGGTCACGCCTTCTTCCTGGAAGATGCCAGCGAGGTCTACAACCTGCTCGATCGCAACCTCGGCGTGCAAGCCTACAATGGGAAGAAATTGCCCAAGCAGGTGCTGCCCTTCGATCCCAATGACGGGGCGGCCTTCTGGTGGTCCAACGGCCGTAACTCTTTCACGCGCAACACCGCCTGCGAGAACGAGGAGTATGGCTACCCGCTGGTGATCGCCGAGGTGGACGAGAAGGGGCCGGCGCTGAAGCGCAAGACGGTCACGCCGATCGACGACCGCAAGTCGGACCAGGGATCCGGCGTGCAGTTTTCCAACTTCTCGCTCCTGGAAGACCGGGTGACGCACGAATTGGTCCTGGTCCTGACGACCTACGGTCAGGAGGCGGACCCAAAGGAGTGGGCGACCGCGGACGGCTACCGCTACGCACTGACGATTCGGTGAGCGAGCAGCGGGCGTGACTGCCACTCCACTGGTTCGCGGGACTGCAGAATCAAAGGGGCCAGGTTCGGTTTTAGCCCGCTTTCCCTCCGCTTGCGGTCAAAATCTGACCTGACCCGTTTCCTGCTCTCCGGGATTGGGTTGAGTTGTGTGCCACGCATGGCACACAACTGTCCCCTTGATGGGGTTGCCCTTGCGCCGGAAAAACGAGTTGCGTGCCATGTGGCAACTACAGAGGGAGTGCTGGCCCACAACCCCCCTCGCTCTCCCCACCATTGGAACCTCAACTGACTACAAGGTTCGCCGGCAGATGCGGCATAACGCAGATGCGCCACAACCTCATGTGCTCCGGTCCGACACGCCGCGGTCGATAAGACCGACGCGCGCGACAGTGCGGCCATGAGAACCTCCGCCAACCTTTGTCGGCCTCGGCGTTCTGGCATCACTTGCCATCAGGCCACTTCGTTGACTTCAGCGGGACGTCAAACGTCTTGCCGCCGGCCGCGTTGATGCGAAACGTGCCAGGTATAATCGCCGGACTGCTGGTTCGTTCGACCGTGAACGGACCGCTCTGTACCGCCCTGGCAAGCTCTTCCAGCTCGGCATCGGGAAACGTTAGCGCGATCAGTTCTACCTGGTCCTGCGTCCCCTCCTTGGTACGAATCACCCAGTGCCGACCGTCCGGGCCGACCCCCGTTGGCACCTGGAACGACCGAGGAAAACTGCGTATGTGCTGCTTCACCTTCGGCGAAGCAATATCGGTCCCCGTCCAGTAGAAGTCGTTGCTGATCCAGTGCAGGTCCTTCGTGTCGGTGAAGAGGTCGCTGGCCTCTCCGAAGGAACCCTTCGTCAGGTCCCACCAGGCGACATGAAAAGCGCCGTTGATGCCCACTTCCTTGATCCGGGCAATGAGGCGTGTACCGTCGGCGCTGCAATGCCCCTCGATGAACGTCCCCACCGTCTTCTGGGGGTATTCAAGCCGGCCGCGTGGCTCCCCGCTCATCGTCTCCAGCACGTCGAGCGTCTTGCCGTTGCAGGCGAAGAAGTAGTCGCCCGCCGGGTACACGTGGATGCCACCCTCGTAGCCGTCCAGCTTGTAAACGGCCTTGCAGTCGGGAACGCTCCACAGGTTGATCCGGCCGTAGTAGAGACAGGTCAGGACATGATCGTTGCCGGCGAATTGTGCCTCGATCACACCCGCCTTGCGTCCCGGATACCCTTCGGGATGAACCACCCAGCCGCAGAGGTGTTTGGAGTCCTTCAAGGAGAACACATCGACCCGGCTGCGCTCGAAGGAACGGTGGTCGGAACAGACCAGTAACCGGCGGCCGTCCGGGCTGACGTCGAGGAGCAGTTTCTCCAGGGTGGCGCCGAACGCGTCGATCTTCTCAATGGCCCCGGCAGGACACAGCTCGACCCGCTCGACCTGGTTGCCGGTCGTGAGGTCGAAGCGATCGACACAGAACGTCCGATTCTTCCCGCTGACGACAGCGACGAGTACCTGGGTTGGGACATCGCGGGGGAAGAGGACCTTGCGAATGTCGGCTCGTTTGTATGTTCCCTTCAGCAGGATCGCCGCGTCGGTGTGATTCCTGTCGGGCTTCGGCAGCGGTTTTGGCTTCATCTGCCAGGCTGTCGCGCCGTCGCCAGGCTTCTTCAACTCGCGGACGGCCGACAGGTCTCCCATCGTCGGGGCAGGAAACTCCGTGAGCAGCGGCCCGCGCTTCTCGGCAGTTTCCTTCATGCTGGCGAGGATGGCGTCCCTCGGCAGGACGTCGTAGCGGAGTCCCGTCGTGTCGGTGCAGCCGAACAGGTGGTACTGACTCACGAGGCGTCCCTGGTCGGCCGGTTTTTTCTGTTCGTAGATCACCGAATGCGTGGCCCGGTCGATGATCGTTCGGCCATAAAGGAGCCATCCGCTGTTGTCGGGCAACCACTGCAAGATCGGGCCTTTGTACGCATAAGCGAACTCGCCCAGGGTCTTCGGGTCGGTGTGAAACTTGAAGTCGACGCTGTTTTTCCCCGTACTCACATCCCAGCTCAGGACGCGCCGATCCGCGAGATAGATGGTGAACTCGCTGCCATCCGGCGAGAAAAAGGCCGCCTCGACCTGGTCGCGCGGCACATTCTCGATCCGGCCGACTTCCTTTCCGGTCGTGAGGTCGATAAGGCGGATAATCTCGTAAGCGGCCTCGACAAAGTAGCGCCTGCCGGGGCTGAAGGCGCGCACTTCTCTGGCACTCGCCTCGTTCCTTGCGCTGACAGGGGAGAAATCGACCAGTTTCTTCCCGCCGACAAAGTCCCAGACTTCATAGATCCAGGGCGCGCTCCCCTTCTTCGGTTCCTTGCGGACCAGGTACTGTCCGGACGGGCCGAAGGCATGGACGATAATGCGATGGTCGGTCGATTCGACGCATCCCGCTTCCTTGCCGTCCGTCGTCGAGTGGATCAGGATGGACCATTTCTCGCCGTCTTTCTTGCGGACGGCGACATGCTTGCAATCGGCGCTGGCAGTCGTTCCCTGAGGAATGGAGTTGAAGGTGAATCCGCTGTACTCGCCGGTCTGTGTATCGACGCGATACCACTTATCGTGGATGGCCACCGTGTAGGGGCTTGGAGAATCCGGCCAGAGGAGATAAATCCCCCCCATGCCTTTCTTGAAGAACTCCGTCTGGGCTGGGGCCTCCTTTCCCTTGCTCATGTCCGCGCCGGGATCGGGTTTAAGCTCCCAGCGAGCGACCTGGAATGGCTCGATTTTTCCCTTGTCATCCTTCTTGTCGGCGTCCTTCTTATCGGCGTCCTTCCTGTCGGCATCTTTCTTGTCTTTCCGATCCTTCTTGTCGGCGTCTTTCTTATCGGCGTCCTTCTTTGATTGGTCCTTCCTGGCATCGACGACAGGAGGGGGGGGCTTTGTGTCCTTGTCGTCTTTGGAGTTGACGACGACTACCACCACGATCAACGCGATCAGGAGTGCGCCGCCCACCCCCGCGCCGATAAGCAGGTTTCGCTTCCGTGAAGAAGGGATTGGCTCGTCGCGTTCATTCTCCTCGCTGCGAGATCGACATGGGGGCTTGTCGGGGGCTTTGGGTTGTTTCGAGGCAGTAACGAGGATTGGTTCCTTGCACTGGGGACAGCGGACCTTCTTTCCTACGAGATCTTCGCGCACCTTGAAGTCCGCGTCACAGGAAGTGCAGCGCATTTGCAGGGGCATGGCTCGCTCCGATGATAGTTCCGTTCGATGAATGGTATTCCGTTGTTCCGCGTGGCTCGACTGAGCCGGGGCGACAGTTCCCGATACGCATAATCCAGGCTGGATGCGTCACGGTGATGGTATGAAGTGCGAGCGGAAAACGAAACGGCCGGCTCAGCACTTCGCCGTTTTCCGCTTTTTGCGACAGTGCTTTTTTCTGGACTTTTTCGATGTACTCGGGCGCATACGGAACCTTGCATGACGTGTCGCCGACGTCCACCGATACCGCGCCGATCTTCAGGGCGGTTTGCAGGGCGACATCCGTGAGCGGCTGCACGTCGGTGCCGACGGCAATCACGAAGCCGTTCATGGCATGACGAACGCGGTTCGGTGCCTTGGGGAGTGTCTTTTGAACGCGCAGCAGCAGTCGCTTCAATTCCCCCAGATCGAACTCGGCATCGTCTTTGATCCCCACCAGGCTGCTGAGCGTTGCCCAGCCGGTGACGGCCACATGCTCCTTCCTGGACTCGATCCATTCCAGAGCCAGTTCCCACCCATGCAGGCTCTCCGCCGCGACCCAGGCCACGGTGTACCCGCACAGCGCATGGCTCGTCGCCTTGTCAACCCAGTGCTGAAGGTCCTTCCTGGTCATCTTGAGATCGTCGGCAATCAGGCCGGCCAGGTACATGGCGTCGTAGATGCCGGTGTCGTACAGATCGAGCGCCAGTTGGTAGTCCTTCTTGATCCGTTTCTGGATCTTTTTCAATTCTTTTACCTTCACTCCAAGAAGGGGTTCTTTGATGCCGTGCTTCAGGAGCACTTTCTTGATTTTCTCGCTGCCCAACGGCTTGAGTTCTTGGACAATCTCTGCCGCGGTCATTGGGGGGTCCTCCGGAGGAACGAGAAAAACGCGCCTATTTTGCGATATTCAATGATTGCCTGTGGCGAGCGTCGAGGCGTATCCGAGTTTTCTGCTTCGCCGTGAGGAGCTTCTCCAGCTTCGCGTCGATGTCTTCCTGCGTCTCCACCATCTTCTGTATCGGAAATCACCCTGTCCCCGGCGACTGGATTTGAACCGAGCCGGCACGCGTCGCTTGCCACCACACCGGTCAAGTCACCTCGCGGGCGTTTTGCGCGCGTCGGTCCGCCACACCGACGCGCGTTCGGCGACAATTATCTTTCCCCATCGTGTCGCGTCACTTTCCATCAAGGCTTCGCAATCGCCAAAGTCACGCTCAGGGTGATCCAAAAGGCAGAAGTCGAAGGTGCGAAGCAATCCACCTGTGACAGAGCTGGGTAAGGCGTCGCACCCTACTCGTTGCCCACTGCCGATTCGCATCACTTGCCGCCCAACTTGACGGCCAGCACCCAGGTCAGACTCCTGCCGACCTCGTAAGTGTGCAGACGCGTCAGCTTGCCCGTTTCGCAATTGATCTGAAAGACGGCCAGCTTCCCGGAACCCTCACCGGCTCCGAACAGGAAGTTGCCATCGGGGTCGATGTCGAACGAGCGCGGCGTCTTCTCCGTGGCTGTCTGTCCCAGAGCCGTGAGCTTGCCGGTTTCGGCGTCGATGGCGAAGCCGGCCAGGCTGTCGTGACCGCGGTTCGAGACCCAGACGAACTTGCCGCTCGGATGCACCTTCACCTCGGCCGTCGTGTTTGCGTCCTTGAAGTCCGTCGGCAGCGTCGAGAGAGTCTGTACCGGCGTCAGTCCGGCAGAGGGATCGAAACGGTAAGCCGTGATGCTGTTGCCCTGTTCGTCTGACGTGAACGCGAGGTTCTGACTGGGATGGAAGGCCAGGTGCCGGGGTCCTGCCTTCTCCATGCCACCTGGCGCCCTTGGCGCTTCGGTCAGTTTTCCCGTTGCCTTGTCGAGGCGGAACTGAAAAACGGCGTTGGGCGTAACGTGTGGGACAAAGACGAACCGATTCTCGCGATCAGTCGCAATCGAGTGAGCCGTCTTCGCTGTTTCCACGGTCTGAACCGCAGGCGTCTGGATTGTTCCCTCGTCATCGATCCGATGCACCACTACCTTGCCTGCCGCGTAGGAGGCCGACAGCAGCCAGCGGCCGGTGCGGTCGGTCCCGACAAAGGCAGCATTCTCTCCCTTCGGCAGGGCGGCGGTGTTCAGGGCTTTCAGCTTGCCTGTCGTCGAGTCGATACGGAAGCTCGCCAGCGTGCTGTTGCTGCGGAGGGAAGCGAACAGGAATTGCTTCTTCGGGTCGATGGCGAGCGAACCGGGCGTCCCCTCGACCGCGACCGCCTCCACTGCGGTCAGCTTTCCTTCCTTCAAATCCAGCCGATAGACCTGAATCTTCTGCTCGGGGGCCATCGAGACGTAAACGAAGGTGTCAGCGTGCAGACTCATCATTGAACCCAGAAAGAAGACTGTCGTCAGGAGGGATCGCATGGCGGCATCCATTCGAGACAAGACGGGAGAGACTGGTCGTCCATCGTCCGGAACGATCCGGACGCGAATGGGCCATCATAGCCTCGTGAGACCGGGGAAGACAGTAAATTGGACATGTGATTCCCGGCCGGACCGAGTCATACCAGCCCAGAAAACGGTGGAGTCGAAGAAGGTTCTGCAACGGGTCGTAGACAGTACCTGGTAGCCGCACTTTCAGGCGCTGGCGACCCAGGCCCGCTGGCAGTGAGATCAGCGCACGCAGAAACACCACCGTGTCGCATTGTTGAGGACTCAGCCTCTCCCACATGTCCCCTAAACAGATGGAGAAACACGGTCGGCTTGTTTTTCCCCATCGTAACGAACTGAGGGCTAAAGAAGGAGGGTTCCGCGAGCGGCCCGTCCGGGCCGCCCTCGGCTTCCTCCTTCTCGGCTAGACATCATCGGATGGTGTTCTGAGGCGTGCAGTGGTTGACCCCGGCCAGCGGACGACGGAGTTCGAGTTCGGCCTCCTCCTTGCGGCTCCGCTGCACCGCCGAAAGAACTTCGCAGACAAGTAATGAGCCATGGAAAAGAACGCCATCGATCGGCGCGACCGCTGCGACCAGCGTTTCATCACGAGGACCATCGCCATGGCTGCCGCCTCTTTGTCGTGTCCGTCCTGCAAGACGCTGTTGGCGGCCGACAGGATTCCGCCGACGGGGCAGTTCAGTTGCCCGGGATGCGGCTTGATGATGGTCGCCCCGACGCCGCCGCATCCGGAAGACAGCTGGTATTACCCCTGGAACGGCGAGAAGCGCGGCCCCGTCTCGCTGAACACCTTGCAGGGTCTGGTGGCCGAGGGGACCCTCCCCCTGGGACGATGGTTCTGCAGAGGGGAGCGACGACCTGGGTTCCGATGGAATCTGTGGCGGCGTGTCCCCCCCCGCTGTGGTGTCCCGTCCCCCTTCACGCCCGGCCACCCCCCTTCCGCCACCCCTCGCGACCCTCCTCGTCCCCTGCTCAAAATGCCGGAGCTTACTCGCCGACGGGCTCACGACCTGCCCTCACTGCGGCCAGCCCCAGCCGAGTTGGACGAAGGCCGGTGCGGATGGGGCGCCCTGCGGCGTGTGCGGCACGTTCAACCTGCTATCGACCGCCAGCGATGCAACGTGCCGCGGCTGTCAGCGCCCCCTGCGTGAGACTAATGAGCAGTATTACCTGGAACGTGAGATGGACGCGATCTCCACCAATGCGGTCGAGACGGGGCGGTCGTGGGGATGGTGGGTCGGCATTGCCATCTGGTATGCCTGCGGCTTGCTCGTTCGCGAGAAGGGAGGGACATCATTCGGGACGGTGGTCATGGTTACTCTGTTCGCTGCCGCGATCGGATATGTAGTGTTCCAGGTGGTCCGGAACCGGATCCGGACAGCCTGTCTGCTGCACGGCTTCGCCGACCCCTCCCCTCACGCGGAGAAGTTCCGGTGGCGGGATTGGCAGCGCACCGCTCGCAGGCATCAGGAACAGCTGGAGAAGAATCAGAAGCGGACCTGGAGCTCTGGCTGGGGCTTCTGGATCTTCGTTTTCCTCGGTGTCGGTTTGTTGTTCGTGTATCCCTACTTCTTCAGCGATTACGCGCAGGGCTATCGGAAGGGGGTTCAGGATGTGCGCGAACTGAACAGGCAAGGATTAGCGGCCAGGACGGCTGGGGAATTGGTAAACGCCCTGGACCTGATCCCGACCGATGCCTCGAAATCAGTGGACTGGAATGCCGGGTATCGTCAGGGATACAAGCAGGAGTTGCAGGCACTGTTCCCCCGGAGACGTCCTGGCAAATGATGCGAGCGGGCAGGCATCCGGTTGTCTCGTGGACGGGCTCTGGGATCCGTCGGACGGAACGGATACCCCGACAGCAGGTCAGCCCGTCGAGGAGAACCCGAGGGGTTGACCTGGAGTCGGTGCGAATGTATTAGGGCTACGGACCGACGAGGTCCCTCGCAGCGTCACAGGTCTCGCGGGCATTCTCCGCCAGCCGGAGCATCAGGAGGACGACGCCCGACAAGCCGGTCAGGACACCGGCCAGCGGGCTAACCAGCAGCACCGCCAGGGTTGCTGCCTTCCCAATCCCCAGCGCGGCCAGCAACGGCTCCCGCAACTAGCCCAACCCATGCCGCGTCGGCGGACCCAACGGCAGCGGGCGAGGCGCGGCTGTCGGAGCGTTCCGCTGCGGACCGCGTCAGCGCTCCATCGGCTCGGGATCGTGCCAGCTCTGACGACCATCCTCGAAGCTGTGCTGGCTGTACGGGAAGCGTTCCCCATAGAACTCGTTCTGATCTTTGTCATCCACATCGGGCGGGCGACGATCGAGAGCGGCGCCGACGGCGTCGCTGATGGCATCGCCTACATGAATGCCGATGACCGCAGCGATGCTGTCGCGGAACAGGTCAGTCAGTTGTTGCAGTGCGAGTTCCAGCCCTTCCAGCCGCTCGACGACAATGTCGCAGAGTGGGCATGCCAGGGTGCGGATCGGGTACAGGCTCTGTTCCTTCGATTGAGAGAGATGAAGAGACGGGAATGGCCGACTGCAAGACCACCACCGGTCGAAGGCGTGCCGGCGCGACTGCGTTATTGCATCCATTCAAGGCCGTGAGCATCGAAGGCTTCGAGTCCCAGGCCGCGGATCAAGAATGCCTCCTCGGGCGTCAGCCTGGGGGCCGACTCCCAGCTGAGTCAAATGCCTGCCCAGCGGCAGGGTACGCACCGCGCGGCTAAGCATCAGAAAGTTATTAACTGTCCCATTTCATCGGAATCGCGAGGAATGGCACGATAGTTCCATGTGGGGAGTTCTTCGTCGAAGCGGATTTTCATCGTGTCGCGGTAATCGTCGGGGTAGCCTTCTTTGAGCGGATAGTCGCCGTTCAGGACATGCACCGTGGTTGTCAGGCCTTTTTTCGTGGACGTCCGCAACATGGCCGCGACGGCGATCTCCAAGGATGTCAGCAGCAAGCCCTGGCATGCGCGCGTGACGTGCGGAAAAAGGCGATGCTCGATGGGGTTGTACTTCGAGCAATACGGCGGGTAATGAGCCACGCGCAGTTCCAGGCCGAGGCGGTCCGTCAAGTGTTCCAGATGATATTTGAAGACGTAGCGGTTGCTGGCGTTGCTGCCGCCACCATCGCACAACAACAGTATTCGCCGAGCGGCGGGATAGGCGGGACGGCCATACGTTTCCCACCAATAGGCGATGCTGTCGCAGGCGAAGCGACTCGTGTCGTGATGGAGGCCCAAATTCAGATGTCCAAGGTTTCGCTTGACGTCGTAGAAGCCGTGCGGATGAATGACTCCGAGTGCGGAACTAGGGAAATCGTGGTCGAGGACTCTTTTGGCGTGCCGCGTGTACAGCCGGCCAATGCGGAACAACAGCCCCAGAAACTCCTTGTGTTTGGTGTCCATGCTGATAACGTGATCGGGAGAACCCATGAAGTCCGCTCGGTACTTGGCGATGATCTCGAACTGCCTGTTGCGGCAAGCATGGTGCCCCAGCGGCAGTGATTTGCAGGCTTTGCGACGGCCCAAGCGGTGTCGTTTCAGAAGTTGATCAACCACCGTGACACCGACGCGAAATCCGAGCGCCAGCAGTTCGTGGGCGATGTGCGGACGCGAGAGGTTGGTCCAGAGGACGCCATCCCGATCGGGATCGCCCGCAGTACTCGCATCGACGACCTTCAGGAAGGCGTCATCCAGTCCGGGGAAGAGGGACAGGCAGGAACGTCGGCCTCCCCTTTTTTTCGCGCCTGGTTGGCGGGAAAGGGCTGTGCGGCGGTTCGCAGATCGATCAAGCCGCGTTGTACCGTCTTGCGATGGCAGCCGAACAGTTGCGTGACAGAGGTAATGCCGCCGTATCCGAGTTTGAGTGCCTCGGTGGCAGCGCACAGGCGACGTTGGCGTTCGTTGAGGGAGTCATAGGTGAGCCGCATCGCGTGCTCGATGTCGGCGGAATAAGGGCTGTCCACGAGAGCCTCCTGCCAATGAAAAACGACTCGGGATTGCCCAGCTTACCACCCAAGTCGCGTGCCAAGAAGGCCAAATGGGACAGTTAATAACTTTCGTATGCTTACGCTGTGCCGCTCGCCTGCGATTGGAACTAATTCTTGGCTGCCCGCCAAGCCGCAACATATTGGAGAAGAAATGGCCGAACACGTCATGCCGCGCCGGACATATCTGCTCATCTTCGGCGCCTTGCTGCTGCTGACCGCGCTGACCGTTGCGGCCTCGCAACTCGAACTGGGGAGTTGGCACCTCGCGGTCGGGCTGACCATTGCAATGGCCAAGGCCCTGCTGGTGGTGCTGTTCTTCATGCACGTCCTGCACAGCGGCCGGCTCATCTGGCTTGTCATTGGAGCGGCACTCTTCTGGCTGGGTATCATGCTGGCCCTGACACTCACCGATTACTCGACGCGCGCTTGGCTCAAGGGAGCGACCCCCGAGGTGCAGAGCAGACCCTGAGCCGGTCGCCGTACGGAGGGGCGGGAACGAAAAGGGCCGGACGCTGCATGCGTCCGGCCTCCGGCTCTTTTCACCCGCTTCAGCGGTTCACTTCTTCTTTTTCAGCAGGCCCACGGGAGTCGAGGTATCGCCGGTGTTATTCTCCCAGAAGTTGGCCGTGCCGGCTGTGCCGCCTCCGGTCGAGTTTGCTGATTGTACAGCGATTCTGGTGCCAACACCAAGTATGAAAGAACTATTCTTGGTTACGAATAACTTTGTGCCGCAAGCGGCAAGAAAGAAGGAAGTTATTCCGTCGTCAGTCCTTGGCCGTGACGAACGGGACCGTTGCCTCGGACACCACGCGAAGGTTGCCGGGCTGAATCGCCGTCGCGCGGATGGTGAAACTGTGTTCGCCGGTCAGACGTGGGTCGTTCGTGGTTGTGATGCGCAAGCTCGCCTCGGAATGGCCGGGCTGAACCGTCAACGGCTCCATGCGCAGCAGTCCTTGCAGCGACTCGGGCAGCACCAGTTCCAGCTTGACCGGCTCCGCCAGTTTCGGCGAGCGGGCGATCCGGATCGGCAGCAGCAACTCGCGTCCGGGCTGGATCGTCAGGTCATTCGCATGGGCCGACACCTTGAGCAGATTGCCCTCGATCGACATGGTGATCCGGCCATGAATCTCCGTCACCAGATGGCGCACGTTGCCCTTGGGATCGGGGACTTTCGTTACGGCGATCAGGATCATGCGCGAGGTGCGCGAAGTCTCGAGCCACTCCGGCATAAAGCACGGATAGAAGGCCCGCGTCGCGCCCGGATGCACGGGAAACTCGGGACCGCTGATGCCCTGGACCTGATAGCTCTGCTGTGCCGCCATCTGCAAACTGATCTCGCCGGTGAAGCCTTCGAGGCGTTCGACGATCAACTCCGCCGGATAGGTCGCGCCGCGATTGACCTTCACCGTGCCGTCGGCGACCACGGTCGTCACCCGGCAGCGCGGCTTCATCGTCGTGGAAACCAGCACGGTATCGAGCCGATTATCGTCGAGGCCCAGCGGCGCCAGGTTGCCAGGAACGATGGGCCGGGCGATGTGGCGCTGGTTGATGTGCTTGGCACTGCCGATCACCTGAATGCGGCTCGCCGTCGCCGGAGCAGCGGCATCGCACTGAAGCGGAATGAGGAACTCGGCCACGGTTGGCGGAATGGCCAGGCCAGGCGCGACACTCACGCCCGGAGGCAGACCATCCACCTTGAGGGCGATCGACTCGCGGAAGGCGCCATGCCACTGCACCGATACCTTCAGATCGCCCTTGCCACCAATCGGCACGCTGACGTTCGGCAACACGGTCAACGTGAAATCGCGCACGGCGTGTTCGGCGGTCAGGCGATAGACAGCGGCGCGGGTGCCGCTCTTGCCGGCGACGTCGGCGACGACAAGGGTATAGTCGCCATCGGTGGGAACGGTGAAATCGAGGCCGGCGTCGGTGGTGCCGGGCAGGTCGTCGCTGCGCGCCAGTTCCTTGCCGTCAGGGCCGAGGATGGTCAGCGCCACGTCGAGCGGGGAGCCGAAACGCCGGGCTTCGAGGGCCAATGTCCAGATATCGCCCTTCTTGCCCTTGAGGCGATAGTGGTTCTCGCCCCCGGCGCGTTCGAGGCATCCGGTGATGGCAGCGGGCAGGGTGAGCGGCCGTGGAGAAGCAGTGGGGGCGGCGACCGTTTCCACGCGGTCGCTGACGAACAGGCGGAATGCGGGAGCGGTCCCATGCGGCGTCTCCAGACGATAGAGCAAGGAATCCGCCGCGCCTGCCGGGAACGTCACCTGGCGCGTCACGGATTCGAGTTTCATCTGTCCGGTGGCGATGCCCTGGCCGACGAACTCGACGGAACGTGTCTCGCCGCGCCGGCCCGTCGTCGGCATGGCTGCGACGACGCGCGGCCCCGGCGTGATCTCCAGGCGATAGCCATAGGAGCGATCGCCGCGAAAATCGACGTCGCGCAGACTGAGGATGTACTCCTCGTCCGCCTTCGCCGCGAAGGTCACGCTGAGGTCCATTCCCTCGGTGTCGGCGGCGTCGGCGATCAGCCGATTCGCGGCGTCACGCACTTCCAGGATGCCATGCAGGTTGACGCCGAGCCGGCGGGCGAACAGTTCGCAGGTGATCGGTCCCGTCTTCGGAGCGCGGAAGCGATACCGATCGACTTCCTCGATCTTTCCCAGCCGGCCATGAACAGCGACCGGTAGGCTCGCCAGCAGTTGAATCTTACCGGGGGGATTACTCCCCCCGCTCGCCCTGTCGTCCTCCAGGACTTCGGGAAGAGAGCCAACCCAGAAGACGCCGGCGCCGGCGCTGCCGCCATTGGCGTTCGCCACCTGCCAGCGGATCGGTCCCGGCGGCAGATCGGCGGGCAGAGTGAGCCGCGCCTGGACCTCGCGCGCCATGGGCGTGGCGGTGATATAAGCCTTGGGACCGAACCAGTAAGGCGGCGGCGCGACGAGGACGGGACCGGGCGGGCCGAGCAGTTCGAGCTTGACGCGCGGATCGGAGACGAAGAATTGCAGATCGGGCGTCCAGTCGAAGCCGGCAAGGTGAACGTTGACAGTGGTCCCCGCCTTGCCGCCCGGTGGATAGATGTAGCCGACCTCGGGCGCTTTCGGCACGGCGGGTTGGACCTGGGCGAGGATCGCCAACGAAAGCAGCGGCGCCAGATGCATGTGGTCGCTCCTGGTGGTCTCGAAGCGATGATTCTGCCGATGATCCAGCGAGCCAAGTGAGCATCCTGGTCAACAGAGGCTTTCGCTCCGCATTGAAGCCTTCATTCATCTGCCAATTCACTTACGCGAGTGAGGATGGCTTCGAGTTGAGCGGCCGGAACGACTCCAGCATATCTGAGAATATCGCGTTCCTCGATCTCCGCTATCCAATAACAAACCGCCGCACATCTCTTCTTGAGTTTGGTGACGGGGTGACCTCCTGGCCTGTTATCCCAAGGCAGATCGACCAAATCCTCAGGCTCAGCAAGGTCATATTGGCTGGAGACTACGGATACGACGATAGCGCCTCCAGCCTCGATTTCCTCCCTGCTAGTCAGAATTACTGCCGGGTGAGGGCTTTTGTTCCGACCTTGCGGGTCGAGGAATTCCCCCAGATGATGCGGCCACATTCTGCCCTGATAGGCGTCGGCACACTAGCGCTCCGCCATGTTGGTTAAAACGGCGCTTCTTCTTCCGTCTCATACCACTCTGGCGGCGGGGGGTATTTGGCCGCGAGTGCTTTTAGCTTCTCGTTCGGCAGATGGAAGCCTGCCGCCACTTGCATAGCAGCCATATACTCCAATTCATCATCGGTGTATGTTTTTCCAGAGACGCTGACTATCGCCTTAGTGTTGCCTTGTTCGTTGCCGCTGGACATATCACACACAATTTGAGACATGACAATCGGTATCACCACGAAAAAGGGCTTGTAGGCTACATCGTTCATTTCTGATCTCCTTGCTCGATTGTTTGACGCTTGACGTAGAGGGCTACGGTCCCTAGTTGGCGTTTATCGAACAAAAGGCGGAACTCGTGGCGTCCCTCTGCCCCAAAAACCACATTTTGCAGCGCAAGCGCAAAGCTCCACGGGACCAATTGGGTTGGTTCGTTGGGATCGCATTTGGCATCCACGGGGAACTCGACTTCCAAAGGGTGCCTTTCACCTGTGGGGCCAAACAGTTCAATTCGCATTCGCCTGCCGCCTTGACATTCTTCTGGAAGAACCGCCATGCGGCCCACTAAGGCCATAGCCGAGATAACGGCCGGAAACTGCGGAACACCAACCGCGTGCAAGCCGCCTCCGATGACACCAAAAAGGCCGTCAGGCCCAATGTCTGCGTATTTGGCGCAAAAGGCGTAGTTGAGTTCCATGCGATTCGGTATCCCCGTTCGTCCTGCCAGTGAAGCGACTCTCATCCCCTGGGTGCTGAAGTTAAATCAGTCTGGGTCAGGAAAAGGCATCCACTAATGATTCATCTGACTTCTTGTCAAGCCCAATCAGCTTTACTTATTTTATCACCTGTAAGTCCTTGTGTCAATAAGGCTTGCGCGCACTAATCCGTTGACGTAGGCCGGTTTGCCGCATAGACTTGCAATATCAGCATGAACTTCTGTACGGTACGTCTTCATCTGAATTGCCCTTGACCAGTCCGGCCTGTCAAGGAGCCAAGCAAGGCTCTTGCACAAGTACATCGCCCGCCTGCACATTTATTCCTGTCATTTTGACATTTGGTGTGTAAAGCCCTGCTCGGCTCGGCGTTCCCACGATCCAACTGGCGGCCGCTCGTGAACTCGGCTTGCACGAGAGGTTTCAGAGGTGGAGGAGGAGCAATCACGTCAAACGCGGCTGCGCGGGTCGTTCTCCATCGGTGGTATGAAGTCGAGGGCATCGTCCGTCCTCGAGAGCGTAACCCCTCTCACCCCCGACTCGTCAGGGCGGTCAAACCAGCCCCGGAATCACCCGACCGCCGTTGACGATCGGCACCGGCCGGCCCAGAGGCGTCGAGTAGGTCTTCGTCGGGTCGATGCCCATCAGACGGAAGATCGTGTGCAGGATGTCCTCGACGCTGACCGGATCGCCTGTCGGCGCGTTCTGGTTCTTGTCGGTGGCGCCGATGATGATGCCCGGCTTGACACCGCCTCCGGCGAACAGCACGCTCTGGGTCATCGACCAGTGATCGCGTCCCGCCTGGGCATTCACCCGCGGCGTTCGGCCCATCTCGCCCATCATCACCACCAGCGTACTGTCGAGCAGGCCGCGCTGGCTCAGGTCGGTGACGAGCGCGCTGAAGGCATGATCGACGCTGGGAATCAGGTTCTTTTCGAGACTGGGGAAGCAACTGAAGTGCGTGTCCCAGCCGCTGTGATCGACGCCGATGAATCGGCAGCCCGCTTCGACCAGCCGCCTGGCCAGCAAGGCACTCTGGCCCAGCGTGGTCCAGCCGTAGCTGTCGCGCACCTTGTCCGGCTCCGACGGCAGATCGAACGCCTTGCGCGCGGCCGGCGAGGTGATCAGGTTGTGAGCGCGCTCGTAGTAGGTGGCCATCGTGCCGGCCTTGCCGCCCGCGTTCTCCTTCGACTCCAGGTTCTCCAGCCCTTCGAGCAGGCGCTTGCGGCGATCCTGGCGTTTGTCCGAGATACCCTCGACCAGGCGCAGGTCCTTGACCTCGAAGTCCGGCTGCACCGGGTCCGATTCGATGACGAACGGCGCGTACTCTGCCCCGTAGAAGCCGGCGCCGCCGGAGGTCATCGGATGCGGCAGGTTCATGTAGACCGGCAGCGAGCCGCGCGGCCCCAGTTCGCGGGCCACGACGGAACCGATCGACGGATAGAGGACGTTATTCGGCTTGCGGCTATTGGTGCCATCGGCGAAATCCGCCCGGTAGCCGGTCATCGTGTAGTGATAGCCGGTCGTATGGCCGTTGTCGTTATGGCTGTGCGAGCGCAGGATCGTGTACTTGTCGGCGATCTTCGCGCAGCGGGGCAGATGCTCGCCGATCAGGGTGCCGGGGACGTTGGTCTTGATCGGCTTGTACGGGCCGCGAATCTCGACGGCCGCGTCGGGCTTCATGTCCCACATGTCGATGGTGCTGGGGCCGCCCTCGAGGAAGAGGAAGATGCACGCCTTGGCCTTGATCGGCCGGTCGGTCGCGGCAGTCGCCTCGAGTTGGAACAAACGCGGCAAGCTCAGCCCGGCGAGCAATCCCGAGGCGCCGATGCGCAGCGCGTGCCGGCGGGTCATGCCGTCACAACGACGGGCGGAGTTTCGGCCGAACGGAACGAACATGGCAAGCCCCCCTGAGAGACAACGATCCATGAAACGATTCTATGCCGGGACAGAGAGGCATGCAACGAGTCGCTTCGGAGCGCAGCGCTGAGGAACGGGTGCGACGGGTATTGGCCGCAATAGCTGCACGGGACGGCGGACGCTTTTCGGCGTGCAAATTCAGCGGCCTCTGCCAGCAGAATTTTTTCTTGACCTCGGTAGTCCCTGCCGCGGATCCCGGAGAAGTCCGTCCCACGGCTCGGCCTCCTTGCAAAACTCAGCACCCGGGCGTCCCGCCGAGGTGGGTAGTACCCCGGCATGAAAGTGAATCACAGAAGCTCTGTCGCCGCCGCCCGGCTTGTCCGGGCGG